>DASUQY010000146.1:0-10908 GCA_036280315.1 Actinomycetota bacterium | reverse complement strand
CGAGGTCTCGCCGGTATCGGCCGCGGTCATCCTCGCGGACAAGTCGGACGTCCACCGAAGTCGGGTCCGTAAGCATGGGCAGATCGAGTTCGACATTCACGATCGCGTGAACTACGCGGCCGAGCAGTCGTTTCTGCGCGTCGACTCGGCCGCAAAGACGGTGACGCTCGAGCTCAAGATCGACACCAAGATCAGCCAGGTCATGGAGTACTTCGAGATCTTCCTCGGTCGTATGCAGATGTGTCGCAGGGCCGCCGAGGTCCTCGACTGCAGATTCAAGCTCACGATCAACGGGGCCGAGCTCGCATGAAGCGCCGGGGTCGTGCCTTGTGGGTTTCGATCGCCTTCGTTGCCGCGCTCGTCGGCGGATCGATCGCTGCCTTCAGCACGGGGACACGGCCGATTCTCGGGCTCGACCTGCAGGGCGGCGTGTCGGTGATCCTGTCCGCGCCCGAGGGCACGCCGACCGACGTGATGGACCGGGCCCTCGAGAACATCCGGAACCGGATCGACGCGTTCGGAACGGCCGAGCCGCTCCTGTTCGTCACCGGCACGACGATCGAGGTTCAGATCCCTGGTCTCGCCCGCGGCACGATCGAGGAGGAACGGCGCCCGCGGTCGTGTCTGCTCGATCCAGATGACGTGAGCTTCGGGTGCTTCGTCGAACGCGCCGACGCCGAGGCTCAGCTCGAGGCCGCCAGCGTGGAGCCGGTGGTGGCGTCGGCCTGCCTCACCGGCGATGTGTTCGCCGAAGGCGACTCGCCGTGCTTCGGATCCGAACGCGAGGCCGACGACGCGATCGAGGCCATTTCGGTGCGCAAGCGCGACGACCGTTTCTGCCTCACGGAGACGGGACTTGTCGACGACCCATGCTTCGGGTCACGCGAAAGCGCCACGGCGGCGCTCGACACCTTAGCGGTCGACGTTTCCCAGACGTTCTGCCTGCAGGGCCGCGGTGACGAGCTGCTCCGCTACGACCTCGGTCCGGCGTGCTACTCGACCGAGGAGGCTGCGACGGAATCGCTCGCAAGCCTCACGGTCGGCGACGTGAACACGCGGTTCTGCGTGGTCAGCTCGGCCGGGCAGCAGCTCGGTTGCTTCCTGTCGCGAGAGGATGCCGAGGCGCGCCTCCAAGAGACCGGCCAGGAGCGGCTGTTGCAGGTCATCGGCCAGACGGCGCGCTTGGAGTTCCGGGAGGTGATCGCGGAGATCCCGCTCGGGACGCCCGAGTTCGACGCGACACCAGTCGACTGCGCGACGCCCGAGGAGCGAGAGAGCGCTGACTGCTCGTTCGAGGCGCTGCGCGACCGGGAGGTGGTGTTCGAGGACCCCGCCGCGCGGGCGAAGTACCGGCTCGGACCGGTCGAGCTGACCGGTGACGCGATCGACAGCGCGAACGCGGTGTTCAACTCCACCGGCGCGGTCGGGCAGGGGTGGACGATCGACTTCACACTCACGCCGGAAGGGCGCGGTGCGTTCGCCGACGCAACCACGCGGCTGTCCGCGAGCAACGATCAGCTGGCTATCGTGGTAGACCGCGAGGTCATCTCGGCGCCGGCCGTCGACGAACCGATCACGGGCGGGTCCGGGATCATCAGTGGCAACTTCACTGAGAACCGGGCGAAGGACCTCGCCACGCAGTTGAACGCGGGCGCGCTCCCCGTGGAGCTCACGACGGAGCAGGTCCTCACCGTCAGCCCGACGCTCGGCGAGGAGTCGCTTCAGCAGGGAATCGTGGCTGGCGTCGCGGGCCTCATCCTCCTGGCGCTGTACCTGTTGTTCTATTACCGGATCCTCGCCGTCGTAGCGTGGGTCGGCATGACGATCTGGGCGATCCTCGCGCTCGCGCTGATCGCATTCGCCGGACGAACGTTCGGCTACGCGCTCACGCTTGCCGGCGTGGCGGGATTGGTCATCTCGCTGGGCGTGACGGCCGACTCGTACATCGTGTTCTTCGAGCGCTTCAAGGACGAGGTGCACGCGGGCAAGTCTCCACGCTCGGCGGTGCAGCCCGCGTTCAAGAAAGCGTTCCGAACGATCATCGCCGCCGACATCGTGACCGCGCTTGCCGCCATCGTCCTGTACCTCACCGCGATCAGCTCGGTCCGCGGGTTCGCGCTCACGCTCGGCGTGTCCGTCCTGCTCGACCTGTTCGTCGTCTACTTCTTCAAGCGGCCGGCGGTGTTCCTGCTCGTGCGGAGCGACCGCCTGGTGCGCATGCGCTGGATCGGCGTGAGAAGCGGTCTCGTCGCGGAGTCCAAGCCGACGGCGGAGCTGGCGGGAGCGGCAGCGCGATGAGCCTCGCCGCCACCTTCCAGGCCTTCCGCGGGCAGCGAACCCCGAACTTCCGGATCGTCCAGCGACGGCGGACATGGTTCCTGCTTTCGGGAGCGGTGGTGGCGCTCGCGCTCGTCGGCCTGTTCGTCCGTGGACTCAACTACTCGATCGACTTCACCGGCGGCAGCATCATCCAGCTCCCGACCGAGTCCGGCGTGACCGTCGAGGAGATCCGCGACCTCCTGGCGCGAGAGCCGTTCGATCGGGGGGACGCGGAGATCCAGGTCGTCGGAGGCAACCGTGTGTCGATCCGGACGACGGCGCTCACCGACCTGTCCGCGGAGGAACGAACCCAGCTGACCGAAGCCCTCGCCGAGCAGGCTGCCGTCGCGCCCGAGGACGTCAGCATCCAGGTGGTCGGTCCGACGTGGGGAGCGCAGATCACCCGTCAGGCGGTGATCGGCCTCGCCGTCGTCCTCGTGGCGATCAGCATCTACGTGTCGCTCCGGTTCGAGTGGAAGATGGCGCTCGCCGCGATCGTCGCCATGGTCCACGACGTCGTGATCACGGCCGGCGTGTATGCGTTGACCGGGCGGCAGGTGTCACCGCCCACCGTCATTGCGATCCTCACGATCCTCGGGTTCTCGCTGTACGACTCCGTCGTGATCTACGACAAGGTGAAAGAGAACACGGAGTCGCCCGGGTATCTGGCCAAGGACACGTACGAGGGCGTGGCGAACCTGTCGATGAACCAGGTGCTGATGCGTTCGGTCAACACGTCCCTCGTCGTCGTGCTGCCGATCCTTTCGCTCCTGCTCTTCGGCGGCGAGACGCTGAAGGACTTTGCGTTCGCCATGCTGGTAGGCGTGATCACCGGCGCGTACTCGTCGATCTTCGTGGCGGTTCCCATTCTGGTGATCCTCAAGGAGCGAGAGCCGCGTTACCGACAGCACCGAGCCCGCCTGGAGCGACGCACCGGCGAACGGCCGTTGCGTGCACTTGAGGGGCCCACGGAGGAGGAGCCTTCCACCGAACCCGCCGCGGTCGGCGCCCCGACCCGCACGACGCCGGCCCGCCCGCGCCCGAAGACCCGGCGGAAGCCCCCGGCCAAACGGAGGCGGAGATAGCCATGGACTTGGAACGGGTGAAAGCGCTCGTGCGCGACGTGCCCGACTTCCCGCAGGAAGGCATCGTCTTCAAGGACATCACGCCGCTGCTCGCCGATCCCATCGCGTTCTCGACCGTCATCGACCTCATCGTCGTCCACTTCGGTCGAGGCAACGTCGACAAGGTGGTGGGGATCGAGGCGCGCGGCTTCATCCTGGCGTCGCCGGTGGCGTACCACTTCGGCGCCGGGTTCGTGCCGGTGAGGAAGAAGGACAAGCTCCCTTGGGAGACCGAGTCGGCCGACTATGCGCTCGAGTACGGCACGGCGACCCTAGAGGTCCACCGCGACGCGGTCACGCCGGGGGAGCGGGTCCTGATCGTGGACGACGTGCTCGCCACGGGCGGCACGGCCGCGGCGACGGCGCAGCTCGTCGAGCGGATCGGCGGAAAGGTGATCGGGATCGCCTGCCTCATCGAGCTCGGCTTCCTGAACGGCCGCGACAAGCTGGAAGGCCACGATCTCTTCTCGCTGATCACCTATTAGCGCCCGCTCAGACGCGAGCACCTCCGGGCTTACACTGAGATAGAAGGAGGCGGCGCGCGTCGTGGAGGGCACGGATCAGGTCAGGACGGAACGTCGAAGCGGGTTGCTCTCCCGCCTTCGCCCGGGCGAGCCGGACACGCCTCGGAGTGGCATCGAGGCGCTCCTACGCACGGTCAAGTCCTACAACCCCAAGGCAGATCTCAAGGAGATAGAGCGCGCTTACCACTTCGCCGATGAGCACCACGCCGGTCAGACCCGGCTGTCCGGCGAGGACTTCATCGAGCACCCCTTGTCCGTCGCTCGCATCCTTGCTGATCTCGGTCTGGACACCACGACGCTGGCGGCCGCGCTTCTTCACGACGTCGTCGAAGACACCGCCGTCACGCTGGGCCAGTTGGAGGATGAGTTCGGCAAAGAGGTCGCCCGGATCGTTGACGGCCTGACCAAGCTCGAATCGATCACCTTCCGCAGCCGGGAGCAGGAACAGGCGGAGAACGTCCGGAAGATGGTCGTGGCGATGGCGGGCGACATCCGCGTGTTGCTCATCAAGCTCGCCGACCGACTACACAACATGCGAACGCTCTCACCGCTCCAGATCGACAAGCAGCGCAGGATCTCGACGGAGACACTCGACATCTACGCCCCGCTGGCCCACCGGCTCGGCGTCCAGCAGATCAAGTGGGAGCTCGAGGACCTGTCGTTCAAGACGCTTCACCCCGGCCCGTACAGGGAGATCGCGAGCCTCGTCGAGAGGCGCCGGAGCGAACGCCAGCAGTACATCGATGGAGTATTGGAGGCGGCGCGTTCGCGGCTGCGTGAGGCGGGCATCAAGTCCGATGTCGATGGGCGCACGAAGCACCTGTACTCCATCTACGAGAAGATGGTGATCGGCGGCAAGGAGTTCAACGAGATCTACGACCTCGCGGGACTCCGCATCTTGGTCGACAACCTTCGTGATTGCTACGGCGCGCTCGGCGCCATCCACTCGTTGTGGAAGCCGGTACCGGGTCGGTTCAAGGACTACGTCGCGATGCCTAAGGCGAACATGTATCAGTCACTGCATACGACGGTTGTCGGGCCGCAGGGACGTCCGATCGAGGTGCAGATCAGGACGAAGGAAATGCACCGGACCGCGGAGTACGGCATCGCCGCGCACTGGCGTTACAAGGAAGGCCGCGACGGGAAGAAGACGCGGGACGCCGCCGAACTCGCGTGGCTCGGGCAGATGCTCGAGTGGCTGAAGGACATGGCCGACCCGCGCGAGTTCATGGAAGGACTGCGGATCGATCTGTACGGCGGCCAGGTCTTCTGCTTCACGCCGAAGGGCGACGTCGTGAACCTCGTGGCGGGCGGGACGCCGGTCGACTTCGCGTACGCGATCCACACCGAGGTAGGTCACCGCACGATCGGGGCGAAGGTGAACGGCAAGCTCGTGCCGCTCGACTACGAGCTCCGCACCGGCGACACCGTGGAGATCCTGACGTCCAAGGCGCAGGGAGAGGGTCCGTCGCAGGACTGGCTTCGGTTCGTCAAGTCGCCGAGGGCCCGCTCGAAGATCCGTCAGTGGTTCAGTCGCGAGCGTCGGGAGGACGCGCTCGAGGAGGGCCGAGATGCGCTTCAGCGCTTGATGCGCCGGCAAAACGTCCCCTTCAAGCGACTGGCGACCGACGAAGCGCTCCAGAAGCTCGCTGACGAGATGAAGTTCCCGAACCTCGATTCGCTGTTCCTCGCCGTCGGTCAGGGACACGTCTCGCCGCAGTCGATAGTGGCGCGACTCACGCGACTGGTGCAGGAGACGACGGACGAAGATGTCAGCGAGGTCCCGCTGGCGCGACCGGTGCGGATCGAGCAGGACGTGACGTCGGGCGTGGTCGTCCCGGGATCGGCGGACGTGTGGGTTCGGCTAGCGCGGTGCTGCACGCCGGTACCCGGGGACGACATCATGGGGTTCATCACCAAGGGGCAGGGGGTGAGCGTTCATCGCCTCGAGTGCCCGAACGCAAAGGCGCTCTCGTCGCAGTCCGAACGGGTCATCGACGTGTCGTGGCGCGCCGGGAAGTCGACGTCGTTCGTCGTAGCGATCCAGGTGGAGGCGCTCGACCGTACGCGGCTGCTGTCGGACGTGGCGACGGCCCTATCCGATCACCATGTGAACATCCTTTCGGCGACGTCCGCGGTCGCACGAGACCGGACGACGATCCTGCGGTTCACGTTCGAGCTCGCCGACATCACGCACCTGGCCGGCATCCTCACGGCAGTGAAGAAGGTGGAGAACGTGTACGACGCGTTCCGCGTCGTACCGCGCTAGTGCGTCTCCTGCTTCAACGGGTCTCGCGCGCGTCCGTCACCGTGCGCGGAACGCCGGTCGCCGAGATCGGAACGGGCTTCCTGCTGCTCGTGGGCATCGGCAAGGACGACGACTCCGGCGAGTACGACCGGCTCGCGGACAAGGTGTTCCACCTTCGAGTGTTCGAGGACGAGCTGGGCAAGATGAACCGTTCGCTCTCCGACGTGGCCGGCGAGATCTTGGTCGTCCCGCAGTTCACGCTGTTCGGCGACGTCCGAAAAGGACGGCGGCCGTCGTGGGACGCAGCCGCACCGCCCGAGACCGCCGAAGATCGCGTCGAGGAGTTCGCCCGGGCGCTCGAGGCTCGAGGCGCCACGGTGAAACGCGGCGCGTTCCGCGAGCACATGGAGGTCGAGCTGGTGAACGACGGACCCGTCACCCTCTGGATCGACTCGGAGGCGCCGTAGTCACGGCTCGACGGATCGGGGCGCCGCACCGGCTAGCTGAGCGTGAACACGAACACGACGAGGGCGATCGCTCCGACGATGACGCCGACGACGATGAGTGCCGCCAACATGAACGTCCCGACACCGGGGTCGCGCCGCAGCGAGCCCTTGAGGTTCTGCCGGCCTCGCCAACGCTCGATCGAGTTCGTCCACGTGCTCCAACGCTGGTCCTCGTGAAGCTCCCGGACGATGTCGCGGTCGGCGTCCGATTCCTCCGTCATGCGGACATCGTAAGCGCCAGAACGGGACTCCGATTCACACCACGATCCGGGATGGGTCGACCGAGCACGCCTTCGCCCCGATCAGCCGGCCGAGCGTTCCGCGGTGTCGCGCCACCAGTCCGTACGCGAGCTCCGTCAGACTGGGGAACAGCTCGGCGACGTACGCCATCGGCCGACCTCCCGGGAGCATCCGCGCGAGCGGCGCGACGGCGGCCGCACCGGAACGAACCCTGCCGTCGATCGTCGCGAGGTGCCACGAGGCCATCCGCCGAGCAGGGTCCATGCCCGCGAGCAACGCCTCGGCCTCGGGTCCCTGAATCGGCACAGCACGTATCGAGCCGCGACGATCCCACCTCAGGATCTTCGCCGCGATCCAGCGGCAGAACCCGCAGTCGTCGTCGTACAGGAGCGTCGTGCGGTCCACGTTCCCAGCGTACGGCGTTCGTTACGATTGCCTCCCGATGTACCTAGACGTGTACTCGGACAACTCGTTCGAGACGAACTGCTGGTTGATCGGCGCGGATGGGACGGACGACGCCGTGGTCGTCGATCCCGGGTTCTCGCCGGACGCCGTCCGTCGCCTGCTCGATCTCGAGGGGCGGCGCCCGGTTGCGGTCCTCGCGACGCACGGGCATTTCGACCACATCGGTGCGGCCGCCGACTTCTGTGGCGACGACATCCCGTTCTACATTCACGAGGCCGACGTGCTCGCCCTGTCGCAGTACGCCGCGTGGGGAGGTCTAACGTCCGAACGCTCGATCTCTCCGGTCCCCGTCAAAGACGTCCGGACGGTCGCCGACGGCGACGTGCTGACGTTCGCTGGGTTCCGGATCGAGGTGCTCCACACCCCTGGGCACACGCCGGGCAGCGTCGTCTATCGCACGGACGGCTGGGCGCTTTCGGGCGATCTGGTCTTCGCCGGAACGATCGGGCGGAGCGACTTCCCGAACTCGTCGCCGCACGAGATGCAGGGTAGCCTGCGCCGCTTCCTCGAGCTTCCCGACCCGACAGCCGTCTACCCGGGGCACGGACCTCGAACCACGGTGGGCCGCGAGCGCGCGAGCAACCCGTTCCTGCGAGACCTCTAGTGGAGCTCCAGCCGCCGCGGGGAACGGCGGATCTGCTGCCGCCTCGTTCGGACGCGATCCTCTCCCTCTACGACGAGGCGCACGAGCTCGCGCATCGTTTTGGCTACCGGTACGTCGAGACGCCGACGTTCGAGCAGACCGAGCTCTTCGCACGCACATCGGGCGACACGTCGGACGTCGTGTCGAAGGAGATGTTCACCTTCGAAGACAAGGGTGGGCGATCGATGACGCTGCGTCCGGAGAGCACTGCGCCGGTCGTTCGCGCCTTCCTGGCCAACGCGCAGACGCTGCCGACTCCGTTCAAGGCGTACTACGTGCATCCGAACTACCGGCACGGTCGACCGCAGGCCGCGCGGCTCCGCGAGTTCCGCGTGTTCGGCATCGAGGTACTCGGAACGGCTTCGCCCGACGCCGACGTCGAGGTCGTCGAGCTGGCCGACACGTTCCTGCGCGCGCGAGGCTTGCGCGACGTCGTCCTCCACCTGAACTCCGTCGGCGACGAGGTGTGCCGTCCCCTGTACCGGAACAAGCTGATCGCGTACCTCGAGCCGCACGTCGACGAGCTCGACGAGGACTGCCGGAGGCGCCTCCACTCGAACCCCATGCGGGTACTCGACTGCAAGGTCGACGGGAAGAAGGACTTCGTCCTCGCGGCTCCGCTCATCTCCGACAATCTCGACGAGGGATGCGCCGCGCACTTCGCCGCGGTTCGGCAAGGGCTCGAGGAAGCGGGAGTAGCGTTCGACCACGACCCGCACATCGTTCGGGGGCTCGACTACTACACGCGGACGGCGTTCGAGTTCGTGTCGAACGCCATCGGCGGCCAGCAATCGACGATCTGCGGGGGCGGTCGCTACGACGGGCTGGCCACGGTGCTGGGCGGCTCGGACGTGCCGGGCGTCGGGTTCGGCATGGGTATCGACCGCGTGCTGATCGCCATGGAGACGGAAGGGGCCGAGCTTCCGCCGCCGAGAGCGCCGCGCTGCTTCGTGGTTGCGATCGCCGGCGCCCGGCATGCCGGACTGGAGCTCGTGCGCGACCTGCGAGCGGCCGGTATCTCCGCTGAGCGGGCGCTCGAGGACCGCCCGCTCGGTGCGCAGCTCCGGATGGCCGATCGCGGTGGCGCCCGCTACGCAGCGATCCTGGGGGAACGTGAGACCGAGGCCGGCGTCGTGACGCTGCGAAAGCTCGACGACGGCACGCAGGAAGAGGTCTCGCGGAGCGATGTGGTCAACTGGCTCATGCGGAACGACGGAACCGAGTGGCGATGAACGGGTTCGCCACGTCGATGCGAACGCATGCGTGCGGCGATCTCCGCGGGTCCGACGCCGGCTTACAGGTGACGCTGTGCGGGTGGTTGTGGCGTCAGCGCGACCACGGCGGCGTGACGTTCGTCGACCTTCGCGACGCCACCGGACTCGTTCAGCTCGTGCTCCATCCCCAGGAGGCGCCGGAGGCATATTCGGCCGCGCAGTCGTTCAAGTCGGAGTCCGTCATTCGGGTCACCGGCGAGGTGCGTTTGCGGCCAGAGGGCACCGTGAACCGCGACCTGCCGACCGGCGAGGTCGAGGTCTCGGTACGCGACGTCGAGGTGCTCGCCGTCGCAGAGACTCCGCCGTTCCCGATCGAGGACCGAACCGAAGCGTCCGAGGAGCTTCGTCTCCGATACCGCTACCTCGACTTGCGGCGGCCGGAGATGACGCGGGTGCTGAGGCTTCGGCACCGGGTCGTTCGGATCATCCGCGAGGAGATGGACGCGCGTGGTTTCGTCGACGTCGAGACACCGCTGCTCACGCGGAGCACGCCGGAGGGCGCGCGGGACTTCCTGGTGCCTTCGAGACTGTGGCCCGGATCGTTCTACGCGCTGCCGCAGTCGCCGCAACAGCTGAAGCAACTCCTGATGGTCGGCGGGCAGGACCGCTATTACCAGATCGTGCGCTGTCTCCGCGACGAGCAGACGCGCGCCGATCGGAGCTTCGAGTTCACTCAGCTCGACATGGAGATGTCGTTCGTCTCCGAAGAGGACGTCATCGCGGTGATCGAACCGGTGTACGCGCGCATCGTTCGCGACGTTCATGGCGTCGAGATCCCGACGCCGTTTCCGCGGATGACGTACGCCGAGATGATCTCGCGCTACGGGACCGACAAGCCGGACCTGCGCTACGGCGACCGGATGCTGATCGCCGATCTTTCGGAGGACTTCGCCGGTACCGGCTTCAACGCGTTCGCCAAGGTGCTCGCCCAGGACGGCGCGATCCGCGGGTTCGCGACCACTTGGGACGGCGAGCCGTCGCGCGGTCACATGCGCGAGCTCGAGACGTTCGTCCGCGGCCGCGGCGCCGCCGGCCTGGCGTGGTTCAGGGTGACCGGAGCGAACGGCATCGACGGTCCGATCGCCAAGTTCCTCACGCCGGACGAGCAGGCAGCGATCGTCAAGAAAACCGAGGCGTCGCTGGGCGACGTCGTGTTCCTCGTCGCCGACAAGCCGAGCCGCGTGAACTCTGCGCTGGACGGCCTCCGCCGCCAGATGGCGGCGCGGTTCGAGCTCGCGCGTGAAGGTGAGTGGACGTTCGTGTGGATGGTGGAGCCGCCGCTGTTCGAGTGGGGCGAAGACGAGGGGAAGTGGGTCTCGGTGCACCATCCGTTCACCGCGCCGGCGAGCGACGACCTCGATCCGCACACGGCCATCGCCCGCGGGTACGACCTCGTGCTGAACGGGTTCGAGCTCGGCGGCGGGAGCATCCGCATCCATCGCCCGGAGGTACAGCACCGAGTGTTCGAGGTGCTCGGTCTGTCCGACGAGGAGATCGAGGAGAAGTTCGGCCACATGCTGACCGCGCTCCGCTTCGGCGCGCCGCCGCACGGCGGGATCGCCATG
>DASUQY010000145.1:0-2885 GCA_036280315.1 Actinomycetota bacterium | reverse complement strand
CGTCGTAGGAACCGCTCGCGCGGAGAAGCTCTACGACAACGTTTTCTTCGAGTACGGCGACGACTCGGTGGCACAGCTCGGCGGCGTCCACCTCGCGTGCGAACAGGCGTCGCAGCTGCTCGCCAAGGCGATCGAGTGGGGACGCCTGGCCGCGTACCTCGAGCAGTCGACGCGTTACATGCGGTACGACGACAAGCCTGGAGGCCGGTGGCGGCTCACGATGCCACCGGAGATCGACGGTTCGCCAGCCGGGGATGCGTACCTCGCCTTCGCCGATCGGACATTCGCGACGTACGGGCGGCTGTTCCAGCCGCTGTACGACCTGTTCGTCGAGCGCTTCCCCAAAGAACCGAACGACTCGGACTTCCTGTACCGGTCGACGATCACGGCAAAGACGTGCGACACGCTTCGAGTGCTGCTGCCCGCCGGTACGCGGTCGAACCTCGGCGTGTTCGCGACGGGGCAGAGCTACGAGCAGATGCTGCTGCGCATGCGAGCGCATCCGGTGGCCGAGGTGCGCGAGTACGCCGATCTGATGCTCGTCGAGCTTCGCAAGGTGATCCCCGCATTCCTCAAGCGGGTGGACCTCGAGGACCGGGGCATCGCGTGGTCGACCTACCTGCGCGATACGCGCGAGTCGACCGCCGAGATCACATCGAAGTACACCGACGGCGTCGAACCGGGACCGCGCGACGTCGTCACGCTGACCGACTTCGATCCGCTCGGAGAGGAGAAGGTCGTCGCGGCGGCGCTCTACGCCTCGAGTGACCTGCCCGACGATCGACTCCAGTCGCTCGCACACACCATGAGCTTTGACGAGCGCGAGGCCGTCCTCACGGCCTACATCGGCGATCGAACGAACCGCCGTCACAAGCCAGGACGCGCGTTCGAGCGAACGGGATACCGGTTCGACGTGCTGTGCGACTACGGTGCATTCCGAGATCTCCAGCGTCACCGATTGCTGACGCTCGAGTGGCAAACGCTGTCACCGAAGCATGGCTACGAGACCCCCGAGGTGATCCCGCAGGCGGGGATGATGGACCAATGGGATCGAGTGATGGAGGACTCGGAGTCGACCTGGGAGATCGTCGCGGAGCACGCCGGCACGGACGTCGCGCAGTACGCCGTTTCGATGGCGTACCGGATCAGGTTCGTCATGCAGATGACCGCGCGTGAGGCTATGCATCTGATCGAGCTGCGCTCGTCGCCGCAGGGACATCCGACGTACCGGAAGGTCGCCCAGCAGATGCATGACCTCATCGATAGGACCGCGGGCCACCGGGCGATCGCCGCGGCGATGAAGTACGTCGACTACAGCGATGTCGACCTCGAACGCCTCGAGGCAGAGCGCCGCACCGAAGCGAAACGGAAAGCGGCGCAGACATCGCGCTAGGCGCGACCACTAGTGCGCTTCGGCGGCGGCCACTCGCCGTCGCCGCGGAACTCCGCCCACGGGTCGTAGTCCACTTCGAGCGCTTCCTGCGACGGCCGCTGTTCCTCGGGGACGTGCTCGAGGTTCACGCGGATGCGCCACCAGGCCTTGAAACGACCGCGCATCGAGTCGACGAGCACGTCCGCGGGCTGAAGATGCTCCGCAGCCACGACGTGCCGTTCTTTCCATCGCTCGAGACCCGCCAGTGCCTCGTCTTTCGACTCGGCGCGGGCGATCTCGATCAGCGGCTTCGTGCTCTGCCGGCGCCCGGTTCCGGTTCCGCTCGACGTGGGCGGCGTTTTCCTCCTCCGTGACGGCTGCACGCGCGGGGGTTCGTCTTCGCCCTTCGGGAAGTGCGGGGGCCACGGCGCATCGCCGAGTCCCTCGCGCTCGTCTCGATCGGCGAGCTCGAGCAGCGCGTCGAGCGCGTGCGACACCTCGTCGATCCTGGCGCCTGGATCTCCGAAGGTTCGGAGTCGTTCGGGGATCGTCGCGACCGTGTACGCGGCCGGATCGACGTTGGCAACCTCGTCCCACTCAATCGGCGTCGAGATACGCGCATCCGGCACAGGACGGATCGAGTAGGCGCTGGCGACGGTCCGGTCGCGCGCGTTCTGGTTGTAGTCGACGAAGACACCGTGGCGTTCCTCCTTCCACCACGCGCTCGTCGCTTTCGGTGAGCGGCGCTCGACAGCGCGCGCGAGCGCAAGTGCGGCACGCCGGACCTGCGTGAACGTCCATCGCGGCTCGATCCGAAGGTTCACGTGGATGCCGCGCTTGCCGCTCGTCTTGGGGAACGCCCGGTACCCGAGCTCATCCAATACGTCGCGCGTGACCAGGGCCACTTCGCGAACGTCCTCCCACGGAACGCCCGGGATCGGGTCGAGGTCCACGCGGAGCTCGTCGGGGTGGTCGACGTCGTTCCCCCGGACCGGCCACGGATTCACGTCGACGCAGCCGAGCGTCGCGTGCCACGCGAGATGCGCTGCGTCCGCCATCACCGGCATCGTCGCCGTTCGCCCACTGGGGACCGTGATGTGCGCCGTCTCCACCCATTCGGGCGCACCTTTGGGCAGGCGCTTCTGATAGAAGTCCTCGCCCTCGATCCCGTCGGGGTACCGGTGAAGGACCACCGGACGGTCGCGGCACCCGTGAAGCGCGACCTCCGCGACGTCGGCGAAATAGCGAACGACGTCGAGCTTCGTCAACCCCGCCCGCGGGAAGTACGGCTTGCTCGGATTGGTCACGCGGATCTCGCGACCGCCGACCTCGAGCACCTCGACCTTGGCGGGGCTCATCGCGGCTAGCTTGCCGCATAAATGAGGCGCCGGGACGCGCATCGCGTCCCGGCGCCTCGCGCGCTTCGTGAAACCTACGCTGCCAGCGGCAGAACCCGCACGATCGGCTGCCGCGTCGGGACCGCGACGCCGCCGATCTCGGCTCCCGATGTCGT
>DASUQY010000144.1:0-2069 GCA_036280315.1 Actinomycetota bacterium | reverse complement strand
GGCGGCGCTCCCGGATAGAAGGCACGGGATCCTGGAGGTGTCGAACCGCCGCCGCCATCGAGCCCTCAGCCGGAAACGGGACTTCACCCGCGAGCAGTTCGTAGAGGAGCACGCCGAGCGCGTACTGGTCGGAGCGCTCGTCCGCCGGCTGCCCGCTCGCCTGCTCTGGCGAGATGTAGTCGGACGTCCCCATGACGGTTCCCGTCTGCGTGATGTCCTGGTCGAGCTCGAGCGAGCGCGCGAGCCCGAAGTCCGTCACCTTGGCGCCGCGCTCGTCGTCGACGAGCACGTTGTGCGGCTTCACGTCGCGATGGACAATTCCCTGGTCGTGCGCGAACGCAAGCGCGCGCGCCACCTGATGGACGAAAGCGAGAGCCTCGCCGACCGGCAGCGGGCCGTTGCGCTTGACGAGGTCCTTGAGCGTCTCGCCGCGGACGTACTCGAAGACGATGTACTCCTGCCCCTCGTACGTCCCGCGGTCGATGACGGTGACGATGTTGGGATGCGAGACGCGGGCGATGGACCGGGCCTCCCGGCGAAAGCGCTCGACGTATTCCGGGTCGCGGGAGAAGTGGTCGTGCAGGATCTTGAGAGCGACGGAGCGCTCGAGGAGCTTGTCGTGCGCTCGGTAGACGCTCGCCATACCGCCGCTACCGAGGAGTTCCTGGACTTCGTACCGATCGGCGACGACGCTGCCGATCAACGGACTTCGTCGAGCGCTTCTTCCCAGACCGCGAGGGCCTCGTCGAGCTCCGCGTCCGAGATCACGAGCGGAACGAGGACGCGGATGCAGTTGCCGTGAATCCCTGCCTTCAGGAGAAGCAATCCCTTCGCCGCGGCCGCATCGGCGACGGCGGTCGCGAGGTCGGCGTCCGGCTCACCGTTCCGCCGAAGTTCGATCGCAAGCATCGCACCCAGGCCCCGCACGTCAGTGACCGCATCGTGACCCTCGCGCCAGCGCTCCATCGCCGCGCGGATTCGCTCGCCGATCGCCTCCGCGCGCTCCGACAGGCGCTCCTCCTCGACGACGTCGAGGACGGCGTGCGCGGCTGCGATCGCGACGGGATTGCCGACGTACGTGCCCCCGACGGCGCTGTCGCCCGGAGCATCCATGATCTCCGCGCGGCCCAGGACGCCTGAGAGCGGCAGGCCCGCGGCGATCGACTTGGCCAAGACGACGAGGTCCGGCTCGATCCCGAAGTGCTCGATGGCGAAGAACCGTCCCGTGCGACAGACCCCCGTCTGAACCTCGTCGGCGACCAGGACGATGCCGTTCTCGTCACAGATCCTTCGGAGGCCCTCGACGAACTCGCGCTCCGCGACGATGAAGCCGCTCTCGCCCTGCACCGGCTCGAACACGATCGCCGCGACCTCCTCGACCGCGACCTGAGTCTTGAAGGCGCGTTCGACGGCGCCGAGGTCGTTGAACGGCACCCGGTAGATCTCCGGAGCGAACGGGCCGAGGCCGGCCTTGTACGGGTGCGTCTTCGACGTGAGGCTGAGAGCGAGCAGCGTCCGCCCGTGGAAGCCGCCCTCGAAGCCGATGACCGCCGAACGGCGGGTGTGCGAGCGCGCGAACTTGATCGCGTTCTCGATCGCCTCGGCCCCCGAGTTGAAGAACCCGGTTCGCGTCTCGCCCGCGATGGGCGCGAGCGCCGCGAGCCGCTCGGCGAGAGCGACGTAGTTCTCATAGGGGATGATCGTGAAGTCGGTGTGCGTGAAGCGCCCGGCCTGTTCCTGGATCGCCTCGACGACCCGCGGGTTCGAGTGGCCGACGTTCAGGCAGCCGACGCCGCCGGCGAAGTCGATGAACGTGTTGCCGTCCACGTCGGTGAGAGTCGCGCCGCGGCCCTCGGCCACGACGAGCTCGCGGTAGATGGACAACGGCTCGGCGATCACACGCTCTTTCCGCTCCAGGATCTCGCGGCTGCGGGGGCCTGGAATCTCGGTTCTGAGCTCGATGGTCCTGGTCGTGGCCATGGCCGAGGAGCTTATAGATTGACCCCCGCCATGGTCCTCTCCGACCGCACGATTCGCCGCCTCGTGGGCGAGGGACGAATCGGCATCGA
>DASUQY010000143.1:0-3162 GCA_036280315.1 Actinomycetota bacterium | reverse complement strand
TTGCTGAAGCTTTACGACGAGCGGCCCGAGTTTGTGTTGCCCGACTTCCGGCGGAACGAGGTCGTCGCGTTCGTCCGGTCTGGTCTGAGGGACCTGTCGATCTCGCGCTCGGGCTCGAACTGGGGGATCCCCGTCCCGTGGGATTCCCGCCATGTGATCTACGTCTGGGTCGACGCGCTCCTGAACTACATCACCGCCCCTGGGTTCGGGACGGATGAAGGGTTATTCGACGCGGTGTGGCCTTGCGACGTCCACGTCGTCGGCAAGGACATCGCTCGGTTCCACGCGGTCATATGGCCCGCCCTCCTGATGGCGGCCGGCCTGGAACTCCCTCGGACCGTGTTCGCCCACGGTTTCGTCAACGTGGCCGGCGAGAAGATGTCGAAGAGCAGGAGGACGGGCGTTCACCCGTTCGAGCTGCTCGACCACTTCGGCGTCGACTCCTACCGCTACTACTTCCTCAGAGAGATCCAGTTCGGCCAGGACGGGAGCTTCTCGTGGGAGTCGATGGTGGCGCGCCACAACGCGGACCTGGCGAACGGCCTGGGGAACCTGGCCAGTCGAGTGCTGGCCATGCTCGGTTCCTACTTCGACGGCGTCGTTCCGGCGACTCCCGATGACGACACCGACCTGCCCAAGGTGATCGAGGAGTCCCGCCGCAGGTATGACGAGCTGATGGGCACGCTCGCCCTCAGCTCGGCGCTCACGGCCGTTTGGGACATCGTCGGGCGTGCGAACCAGTACCTCGTCGAGCGCGAGCCGTGGAAGATCGCCAAGGACGACGGGCGCCGGGACGAGCTCGCGGCGGTCCTCTATACCGCCGCCGAGACGCTCCGGATCCTCGCGGTGTTGATATCGCCGATCATGCCGAATGCGGCCGCGGCGTTGTGGTCGGACCTTGGGATCGAGGAGCCGCTCGCCTCGCAGCGACTGCCTCACGCCGCGCGGTGGGGCGGGCTCGCGCCTGGGACACGGACGTCGAAAGGGGACGCGCTGTTCCCACGTCTCGACTCCTGAGTGAAGGTTGCCCCGCTCACGTTTCACGTGCGACCCATGGCCTCGAGTGGCGGTCCACATGGGGCGCGTTCGTGATGCCGGGCGCCGACCGATCCTTCGAGTAGCCGTCGAGGAACCGTGACCGAGGTTGCTCGTCCCGACGCCAACCCTGCACTCGGAGTGAAGACGTCCGCGATCGATACGCACTGCCACCTGTTCTTGATCGAGCGCGATCCTGCCGAGGTGCTGTCGGAGGCTCGCGGAGCCGGCGTGAAGCGCGTCGTCTGCCCGGGTATCGACCTCGACTCGAGCCGTCGCGCCGTCGAGCTCGCCGAGTCCTTGGAAGGCGTGTTCGCGACCGCGGGAACCCACCCGCACGACGCGTCTCGGTTCGACCTGGAAAGCGCGGCCCGGACCGCGGACCTTCTGGCGCTCGAGCGCGTCGTCGCGGTGGGCGAGTGCGGGCTCGACTTCTTCCGCATGCGATCTCCGCGAGAGGATCAGATACGAGCGCTCCGGGTGCACGCGCGTCTCGCTCGTGAGGCGCGCCTGCCGATGGTCGTTCACGTTCGTGACGCGTGGGAGGACGTCCTTCGAGTCCTCGATGAGGGTGACGTCCTCGACGTCGTGCTTCACTGCTTCACCGGCGACGTTGCCACCGCGCGCGCGTGCGCCTCGCGCGGCTGGTACCTCTCGTTCGCGGGAAACGTAACGTACCCGAAAAACGCCAACATCCGCGACGCCGCCGCGGCGATCCCCCTGGATCGACTGTTGGTCGAGACCGACAGCCCGTTCCTCGCCCCGCAGCGGCTCCGAGGTCGCGACAACGCGCCGGTCAACGTCGTCGACGTGATCGAGACGGTCGCCACCGCCCGCGATGAGGCCGTCGAGGACGTCCGCGCGGCCACTCTTGCCAACGCGTTCGCCGCGTTCCCCCGTCTTCGATAGCGGTTTCCACACACCCCGGGACTGGTGGAAAACCGGTGGAAAGGAGGCTCTTTCAAGTTTGCCTTGAAGGTTGAGGGTTTGATACGGTCCTCGCGCTCGCCTAGGAGGCTTCGGTACCGGCCCCAGCCGCTTCCCCCCGGAGCCTTCCTTCATAGGAGGAGTGGCAATGCCGGTGCGACCCTCGCGGGTCCGGAGGCTCCGGACTCGCAAGGCGGTGGGGAACGCGGCCCTGACGGGCGCAGCCATCGTGCTCGCCGTCGGGTACGTCGCTGTCCAGAAGACCGTGACGTTAGTGGTCGAAGGGGAGCCCGAGGTGGTTCGAACGATGAGCGCAAACGTCGGCGAGCTCCTCGACACCGAGGGCGTGGTGATCGGTTCCGGTGATGTCGTGACGCCTCCGGAGGCGACTCCCCTTTCGGACGGCATGACGGTTCAGGTGGATCACTTCGCGGAAGGGTTCGTCGCTCCCGCGCCTCGGGGTGTGGGGGTCTGGGTGATGGATGGGGTGCCGGGGCCGCTCGGATCGAACGCGGCTCGAAGCACCGAGGTGATGTTCTCTGCGGGTTACCCGGCCGGAAGGTCGGAGGTGGTGGGCGCGCGCGTCGTGGTGATGGGGAAGGACCTCGACGTGCTCACGAACGCCCCCTCCGTCGGCAAGCTCCTCTCGGCCATGGGGATCGAGCCCGACCGGTGGGACCGCGTCCAACCATCACCCAAGACCCCCCTTCAACGGAACATGCAGGTTCGGTTCACCGCGATCGATTACAGGATCGACGAGGTCGAAGTTCCGATTCCGTTCACCACGTACACGTCTCGCTCGGACGACGTCGCGCCCGGCGAGGTTCAGATGGTTCGTGCCGGCGTGAACGGCGTGATGATGGAGCGCTACGAGGTCAAGCTTGTGAACGGCGAGCCATACACCCGTACGCTGCTTTCGCGGGAGGTGCTGCGTGAGGCGATCGCGGCAAAGCGGATCATCGGCCGAGAGCGAGCCGTCCCGACTACAGAAGACCCTGAGACGCAGGTCGGCGAGGCCAGCTGGTACTCGTTCGCGCCGGGCGACGGACTGACCGCGGCGCACCCGTGGTTGCCGTTCGGTACGGTGGTCAGGGTCACGAACATCGCGAACGGCAACTCGGTCACGGTGGTGATCAACGATCGCGGACCCTTCGGTGGACGCATCATCGACCTCAGTGAAGAGGCGTTCGCCCGCATCGC
>DASUQY010000142.1:0-5420 GCA_036280315.1 Actinomycetota bacterium | reverse complement strand
CGTAGTACGAATCCATCGCGATCTGTCCCGTTGGGAAACCGACCCACACCGCGGTCGAGACCTGTGGTGTGTACCCGGCGAAGTAGACGTTCGTGTAGTCCTGCGCGGTGCCGGTCTTGCCGGCGGCCGGCCGCCCGATGTTCGCGGCCGTACCCGTCCCCGACGAGATCACTCGTTGCAGCATCGCGGTGACGAGATGGGCGATGTCGGTGTTGACGACCTGATCGCAGGCGCGCCGGTGTCGGTACAGGAGCTCGTACCCGCCGCCTTCTTCCCGCGGCTGTTCCACACGCGCGACGGCGAACGGCTCGCAGTGCTGGCCGTCGTTCGCCAGCGTCCCGAAGGACGACGCCATGTCGAGCGTCGAGACCTCTTCGACGCCGAGCGTGATCGACGGTACCGCGTCGAGTCGGGAGGTGATGCCCATCTCCTGGGCGGCCTCGGCGATGCGCCCGGGGGTGACATCGAGCGCGAGCTGCGCGAACACGACGTTCACCGAGTTCTCGGTCGCCGTCCACAGGTCCATGTAACCGGCGTCACCCCCGCCCTCGGCGTTGCTCACGCAGCCCGACTCGCTGATCCACCCCGGCAGCGAGCAGTTCGGCGACGCCGACGAGTACACCTTCCCCGGCGGAAACCCGTCCTCGAACGCGGCGACGAGGGTGAACGGCTTGAACGCGGAGCCCGTCTGCCGAGCACCCTGCCACGCGAGGTCGTATTGGTCGCGCCTGTAGTTCTTGCCGGAGAGCATGGCCTTGATCCGTCCGGTGCCGGTTTCGACCGAGACGAGCGAAACGTCGGGACCCTTGCGCGGGTCGATGTGCGGGCTTGAATCGACGGCGTCCTGCGCGTATCCCTGCCACTGCGGATCGAGCGTCGTGTAGATCCGCAGACCGCCCTGATAGAGCATGCGTACTCGGCCGGCATAGCGCTCACCGAATGCGTCGAACTCACCGCTTTCGTTGTCGAGGATCAGCTCGCGGATGTAGTGGACGAAGAATGGCTCGACCTTGTGCTCGGGCGGTCCCACATCGGCCGCCAGTCGGATCGGCCGATCCTTGGCGCGTTCGGCGCGCTGGAACGAGACGAAGCCGACATCGGCCATGCGGTCGAGAACGAGGTTGCGTCGCGCGATCGCGATGCGTTCGTTCGCGATCGGGTCGTACAGTCCGGGCGCGCGGATCAAACCGGCGAGCAGCGCGGCCTCGGCCAGTCTCAGCTGACCCGGCGGCTTGCGGAAGTACGTCTCCGACGCCGTGCCGATGCCGTACGCGCCGTTGCCGAAGTAGACCTCGTTCACGTACAGCTCCAAGATCTCGTCCTTCGTGTACTTGTTCTCCAGACGGATCGCGAGCGCCGCCTCCTGGAACTTCCGTGCGAACGTCTGCGCGGGCGCATCGATCAGCACGTTCTTCACGAGCTGTTGCGTCAGCGTGGAGCCGCCCTGTTCGATCTCGCCCGACGCGACGTTCGTGATCGCCGCGCGCAGGAGCGAGGTGAAGTCGAGCGCGCCGTGTTCGTAAAAGCGCGCGTCCTCGATCGCGAGGACCGCGTCTCGCGCGACCGGCGAGACGTTCTCGAGCTTCACGACCCGCCGGTTCTCGTCGAGGAAGACCTTGGCGAGGATCGAGCCGTCGGCGGCGTAGATCACCGAACGCTCCGGGAACCGCGGGATCTTGACCTTGCCGATGCCCGCCGTGTCGAGCCGCTCTCGGAACGCGTTCACGCCGGCGTCCGCCCCCGCGAACAATGGAAGCAGGATGAGGGCCACGAGGACCGAACCGACCGCCAGGACGAGCACGAGGACGAGCGGCGTCTCGGGCGCCACCTGACGTTTGGGCCGGAGGGCCGGCTCGACCGGCGTGGCCCCGGTCCGTGGCCTTCGCTCTCGGGTCTGCATTCGCGTTCGGCGAAGGATATCCCGCCTCCACCGTGCAGAACCCGCAGGTAGCATGGCCGATCCGATGCGTCGTGCCGTGTCCGTCCTGTTTGCCGTCGCCCTCCTGTCGTCCGCCGCGACGGCTACGGCGCAGGAGGCCGACGGGGCATCAGTCGTCGTGGCCGAGGTGGACGGGTCGATGGACCGGACCGTCGCCGAGTACCTCGGTGACGTGATCGCGGAGGCTGAGACAAACGGCTCGACCCTCGTACTGCAGCTCGACAGCGCGGGCACACTCGACGAAGACGCCGTCGGGCTCGCCGAGAGGATCCACGAAGCGTCGGTACCGGTGATCGTGTGGATCGGCCCGGCGCCCGCCAAGGCCCGCGGCGCCGCACTCCTGTTCATGTACGCGGCGAGCCTCAGCGCCATGGCCCCCGGTGCAGGAGCCGGGCCACTCACGCCTCTCGACCTCGCCGAACGCGCCGATCCGACGCGCGCCGAGCTGGCCGACCTCATCGACACGTGGACGACCGAACGCGGCCGCCCCGTCACCGAGCCGTTCCCGGCGGAGCCCCTTCCCGCGCAGCAGGCGCTCGATCGGGGGATCGCGGAGGTGGCCGCTGTCTCCGTCGTGGAGCTCCTCGAGGAGATCGACGAGAGGACCGTCTCGACCGCCTCCGGCGACGTGACGTTGCAGACCAGGATCGCGCGCGAGGAGAGCGAGGATCCGGTCGACGTCCGGTTCGTCGACCTCGGCCCGTGGGACCGGACCCTCCACGCCGCCGCATCGCCGACGTGGATCTACGTGTTGGTCGTGCTCGGTCTGGCGGGGCTGGCGTTCGAGCTCACGCAGTCGGGGCTGGGGTTCGCGGGGATCGTGAGCGTCTTGATGTTGGCACTCGCGGTCTACGGACTGATCGTCGTGCCGTTCTCGTGGCTCTGCCTGGCTCTGATGCTCGCCGGCGTGGCGCTGATGACGTTCGAAGTCCGAGCGCGGTCGCTCGGCGCTCCCACGTTCGTCGGACTCGGCGGGTTCGTCGCGGGATCGATCCTCCTGTTTTCGGGCGTCTCCGACGAGATCGACCTATCGCCTTGGTTGATCGGGTCGGCCACGGTGGCGGCGCTTCTGTACTGGGCGTTCGGGCTGACCGTGGCCACGCAGTCGCGGGATCGGATGACCGCAACGCAGACGGCGCTTGTCGGGCTGGTGGGCGAGACGAAGGGTGAGCTCCATCCGGAGGGGCCGGTCCACGTGAAGGGAGCGCTGTGGCGCGCTCGAAGCGTCGACGGTCCTATCCCGGCGGGCACGCGCGTTCGCGTTCGGGGCGTCGACGGGCTCATGCTGCGCGTCCAGCCCGAGGCCGAGGTGGATCCCGAGCACGACGAGCCGTGACCTTTCCGCGCAACGCGGCGGAAACATCCGGGCTCCTGAATCCCGTTGCCGTCCAGATACGAACCATCTTTCGAGGGACGCGAGGTCCCGCTCCAGGAGGAGTGCCCGCGTGGCCGAACGGATGTACGCGGACTGGACGTGGGGATGGCAGTTCGCCGCCGCGTGCCGTGGCGAGGACGCGTCGCTGTTCTTCGCCCCGAACTACTTCGAGAAACGCGACGAGAAGGATTCGCGCGAGGCGAAGGCAAAGGCCATCTGCGCGCGGTGCTCCGTTCGCGACGTCTGCCTGGAGTACGCGATCCGGATCCGCGAGACACACGGGATCTGGGGCGGCCTCAACGAGTTCGAACGCAGACAATTGCTGCGGCGGCGCGCGCTCGCCGGCTGAGGCGCCGAAGGACACGCCGACAGCAACCTTTCCGACGTGAGGCAGCACATCGGTGAGCGCTCTGCGAGGATGCCGTTCGTGAGGTTCGCGGAGGGCCGTTCGTAACCGTGGTCGAGGAGCTCCTGGCGAACCTCGGCATCCGGCTGCCGGCACCTGCCGTTCCCGTCGCGTCGTACATCCCCGTTCGGTTGTCGGGGGACCAAGCGTTCGTCTCCGGTCAGATCCCGATGGAGGAAGGAAAGGTGCTCTCGTCCGGCAAGCTCGGAGCCGAGGTGTCCATCGAGCAGGGCCAGGAAGCGGCCCGCCGCTGCGCGCTCCAGGCGCTTGCCGTGTTGCGCCAGGAGCTCGGTTCCCTCGATCGCGTGAAGAGCATCGTGAAGGTCGACGTGTTCGTCGCGTCCGCGCCCGGCTTCGGCGATCAGCCGAAGGTGGCGAACGGCGCGAGCGACTTGCTCGTCGAGATCTTCGGCGAGGACGGAAAGCACGCGCGCGCAGCGGTCGGTGTGGCG
The DNA here is from genome assembly GCA_036280315.1 of Actinomycetota bacterium. Taxonomy (GTDB): domain Bacteria; phylum Actinomycetota; class UBA4738; order UBA4738; family HRBIN12; genus CALGFI01. Next base: position 1,248 of record DASUQY010000142.1, on the reverse strand, counting down.
GAGCTTCCGCTCGGGGCGTCCGTCGAGGTCGCGTTGATCGCGCGCGTGGCAGGGGGGCCGGGGTAGCACAGGGAACGAAGCGAGCGTTGTGCGGACCCCGCAACGAAAGGCTACGTCCCGCGCGCGAATCGCAGGTCGCCGGATCGGCGCGTGGCTCCTGTCCTGTCGAGATGCTCCATCAGCGGAACGGCGTACCGCCGCGACGTCCCGAGGCGCTCTCGCACCGAGCTCACGGTCGAACCTTCGGCGCCGGCTTCGCGAACGACTTCGATCGCGCGGTCCACCATCGATCGTGTGAGGACGAGGTCCGGCGCGATCCGGACCAGCACCCCCTGGCGCACCGCGGCGTCGATCGCATCGCCGGAGAAACCGCGCTGTTGAAGCTCGGCAACCGTCGGCGGCGTCGGTTCGGAATCCGCGACGGCGCGCGCCACCCCTTCTACCTCCTCCGTCGCGATACCTGCGGTTCGTCCGGGGAGACGGAACAGCGAACCCGCTCGTTCGATCGTGCCGTCGTCGACGAGACAGGCGAGGAGCGCGTCGGCGACCTGCGCGTCGCCTGGCGCACTGGCGCGTCGCAGTGCGGCGACGATGTCGCGTCGTACCGCGGCCGTCTCGCGACCCTCCGCGTTGGGCGACGCATCGTGGAACGCCCGGAGCGTCGCCGTCACGTCGTCGCGCACGACGGCGGCGACGCGATCGTGCACCCACCAGTCTCGGGCCCGACGGGTGTTCGCGATATCCGACGGGTCGGTTCCGGCGACGATGCGTACATCGGCAACTGTCGCCACGCCGCGTTCGGACACGAGCAGTTCGGCGAGCTCGTCGCGTGTTGCCCGCTCCCGAACGGTGAGGCGATCGATGGCCGTGGCGGCGGCACGGCGCGGTGGGAACGCGTCGAGGACGACACCGCCGGCCACGGTCTCGCTTCGTCCCGACTCGCGAAGGACGAACCGGTCGTATACGTCCAGGACCACCGGCGCCGACAGGTAGATCCGCACGAACGCGCCGTGGTCTGGTACGGACCTCACGGCATACAGATGCATTTTCGCGTCCCGCTCCGCGGCTCCCGCGTGGAACGAGAACGCGCCTCGGGAGGTGAGCTCGTGCTCGAGGCCCCGCACGGGTCGGATCTTGGCCTCGATCAGGCTCGTCGGGTGCCACTGTTCCGGATGCGCCAGCACATCGCCGCGCGTCAGCCGCGAGCGGTCGACCCCCGCCAGGTTCACCGCCACGCGGGAGACGGGG
>DASUQY010000141.1:0-3493 GCA_036280315.1 Actinomycetota bacterium | reverse complement strand
CCCAAGGAGAGCCTCGACGCCTTCGAGCGTGCGTATGCCGCGCACCTATCGGAGGGAAACGCGCGACGAGCCGCGCGCGTCGCCCTGCGGCTGGCCAACGAGTACCTGGAACGACGCGATTCGGCCTTGTGGAACGGATGGGTCCGCCGTGCGGGCCGGCTCCTCGAGGACCAACCCGAAGGCGTCGAGCACGGCTACCTCGAGCTCGAGCTCTCGCGCGGCGTGGTGCTGCTCGGTCGCGGATCGCTCGACGAGTCGATGGAGCGCTCGGGGCGTGCACTCGACATCGGCACTCGGTTCGGCGACCGTGACCTCCAAGCGTTCGGACTCGTCCTTCAGGGTTGGGGCCTCGTGATGAAGGCGCAGGTCGAACAGGGCCTCTCGCTCGCGGACGAGGCCGCCGTCGCCGCGATCGCCGGCGAGCTGACGCCGTTCGCCGCAGGAAGCATTTACTGCATCACGATCGGCGTCTGCCGGGCGGTCGCAGACTATCGCCGCGCCGGCGAGTGGACCGAGGCGGCGACGCGCTGGTGTGAGCGCCAGTCGGTGACGGGATTTCCCGGCATCTGTCGCGTGCACCGCGCCGAGATCATGCGACTGCGAGGCGCGCTTTCCGACGCCGAAAGCGAGGCGCGCGCGGGGCTCGATCAGCTGATGGCGTTCGCGATGCAGTCGTCCGCGGGCTGGGGCTTCAACGAGATCGGCGAGATCCGCCGTCGCCTCGGCGACCTCGATGCTGCCGAGGAGGCGTTCGAGGAAGCTCGCCGGTTCGGACAGGAACCACAACCTGGAATCGCGCTCGTCCACCTGGCGCGTGGACGCGTCGACGCGGCTCATGCCTCGATCGCTTCGGCCCTCGCTGACACGAAGGCGCCGTTGTGGCGAGTTCGCCTGCTGCCGGCGCGCGTCGAGATCGCGCTTGCGGCACACGATGTCGCCGAAGCGCGCGAGGCGGCCGACGAGCTGCGCGACATCGCGACGACGTACGACAAGCCGATGCTTCACGCGGCGGCGGACCAGGCACTCGGAACGGTGTTGACGTTCGAGGAGGAGGCCGAGGCCTCGGTCACAGAACTGCGGCGCGCCGTTCGAAACTGGACCGAGGCGGATGCGCCGTTCGAGGAAGCTCAGGCGCGAAGATGGCTCGCCGTCGCCCATCGTCTCGCCGGCGACGAGCCGTCGGCGCTGCTGGAGCTACGGGCCGCGAAAGCGACCTTCGAGCGTCTTGGCGCTCAGCTGGAGACCGAACGATGCGACGAGATGATCCGCGCGGGAGAGCGGACCGAGGCCGGACGCCGGGTCGTGCGCACGTTCATGTTCACGGACATCGTCGGCTCGACGGACCTCATCGGAACGATCGGCGACGAAGCGTGGGAGGACGTCGTCCGCTGGCACGACGAAACCATGCGTGCGCTGATCGGCTCGCATCGCGGCGACTTGGTGCACTCCACAGGTGATGGGTTCTTCGCGACGTTCGGCGATCCCACCGCCGCTGTCTCGTGCGCCGTCGCCATCCAGAAGAGGTTCGCGGAGCACCGGAGGCGGCATGGCTTCGCGCCGCCGGTTCGCATCGGTCTCCACTCGGCCGAAGCGACACGGATCGCCGACGACTACGCCGGCTTGGGTGTCCACGCCGCCGCGCGCGTCGGTGCGCTCGCCGAGGGCGGCGAGATCGTCGCGACAGTCTCGACGCTCCCAACGGATGCAAACGCGATCGCCGTCTCGAATGAGCGCGACGTGTCGCTCAAGGGGATCGAACAACCTCTTCGCGTCGCGTCGATCGATTGGCGCCCGTAGCACGGGAGGAAGGGAGGACGACGATGGCCGAGCCGATCGTGTTCATCAGCCACAGTCGGTTCAAGGCGGGAGCCTTCGACATGTACCGCGAGCTCTCGCGAGAGGTCACGCCGTTGATCGAACGAGACAAGCCGGGAACGGTCGTCTTCCTCCAGTACGCCGACGAGGCCAACACGGAACTGCACGTCGTTCACGTCTTCCCAGACGCCGACGCGATGGAACGTCACCTCGAGGGAGCGGACGAGCGCGCTGCCAAGGCGCTCGAGTTCATCGATAGCGTCGGCTACGAGATCTACGGCTCACCGAGCGAAGTTGTACTGGAACGGATGCAGGGGTTCGCCAACCATACCGGCGCGACCCTGACCGTGCGGCCGCGTCACATCGCCGGATACCTCCGCTCTGCGACGGGCTGACCCGCCGGTTCATCCTCGCGGCGTGCGATCCTCGAGCTCCCACGCGTGGTCGAGCACGTGCCACGCCGAACGACGCACGAAGTAGCGAGGCGTCCATCGCTTGCCGCCGCGCGGCCCTTCGGGGACCCCGTCACGCGCGACGCTCTCCAGCGTGTCGAGGATCGTCGCGCGGAGCTGCGCGGCTCGGTCTCGCGGAGCGCCCTTCGGTGGCTTCGCGCCCAAACGCGAGAGGTATCCCTCGTCCGCGCCCAGGACGTGGTCGACGATCTTGTCGAGGTCTCGGCCGCCTCCGCGCGGACCTTTCGTGAGTTCCTTGCCCTCGGCGGCGTCGCCGGCGCGATCGAGCGCCCGCCAGCTCGCCCTCAGGATCGTTTGGACCCGTTCGAGCGTGTCGAGGATCGTTGCGCGCAGTCGCACGGCGCGTTCGTGAGGTTCGGACCTCGGGGCCTTGGCGCCGAGACGCGAGAGGTAGCTCTCGTCGGAGCCGAGGACGTGGTCGACGATCTTGTCGAGGTCTCGACCGCCACCGCGCGGACCTTTCGTGAGTTCCTTGCCCTCGGCGGCGTCGCCCGCGCGATCGAGCGCCCGCCAGCTCGCCCTCAGGATCGTTTGGAACCGTTCGAGGTCCTTCGTTGTGATCGGCTTCGTGTCGGATGTCGGTGGGATGTCCGGAGCGCCGAAGTCCGTCGTGGCGTTCCCGGAGAGCCGTTCGACGAGCGTGAGCGCGGACGGCCGCGACGGCGGATCGAACTTCAGCCCTGTTCCCCGGAGGACCTTCGCGTACCGCGGTGCGTACGCGAGGAGCGTGTCGATCGCGGCGTTCTCGTCCCGCCCGCTGCGCGTCCAGCCTGGCCAGTCGACTGAGCCGGCGAACACGCGCTTACGTCCGATCTCCAGGTACACGGGCGTCTTCGGCACATCGGTATCGAACCAGATGGTTCTGTCGTCACCGCTCGATAGCGTCGCGAGATGACGGCTGAGGTACATTCGGATACCATTCGGAGTGTGACAAAGCTCCAGATCCGTTCCGTTCGGGCTCCGCTCGATGACCCGGACACGGCCGAGGCCGCAGTCGACGTGCTCAAGGCGATGGAGGCCATGGGGCTGCTGGCCGACGACGTCGACGAACTGACCCTCGAGGTGGTCCGTTCCGTCGCCACGCGAGCCGCGGAGGCGGGCGTCGGCGAGGCTGCCGCCGCGTCGCTTCGGTCGACGGCGTCTCGCTCGCCCGACCGCGCGGCAGCCGCTTTGCGCGAGCTCCAACGTGCGCTGGAGGGTTCGCC
>DASUQY010000140.1:0-4745 GCA_036280315.1 Actinomycetota bacterium | reverse complement strand
GTCATCGGCGCGCTTGCGCTCGGTGATGTCGAGCGCGAACCCCTGGCGCAGCGGCGCACCTCCCTCGAGTGGCTCCACGTGCGTGGACGCGTCCTCGAACCACAGGACGCGGCCGTCCCGCGCTCGTATCCGGTACACGTGGCGCAACGTGACCCGCCGCGCGTAGGCCTCGCGCTTCTCGGCCAGGACCCGATCGCGGTCGTGCTCGTGGAGCGACTCGCGGAACACGTTGGGGCGCGTCAGCCACTCCTCCGGGGTCCAACCGAGCACGTCCTCGACCTGCGGGCTGACGTACAGGGCGCTCGCGTCGGGCGAGTCACCCGCGTCGACGTACGAGATGAGCGGGAGCTGCTCGACGAGCGTGCGGTACCGGAACTCGGCCGCGCGGAGCTGCTCCTCTGCCGCGGTTCGCTCGCTGATGTCGCGGATCGAGGCGGTGAAGAGAGGCGGCCCTAGGATCGCGACGCGGCTGATCGCGAGCTCCGCCGGGAACTCCGTGCCGTCCGAGCGCATCGCCTCGACCTCGATCGTACGTCCGAGCAAGGTCCCTGCGCCGGAAGTCGGACCGTGCGCGTTCCAGCGCGTGAGGGCCTGCCGATGCGCCTCCCGGAAGCGCGGTGGGACGATGAGCTCGGCGAGCTCACGCCCGAGGACCTCCTGCTTCGAGTAGCCGAACGTGCGCTCGGCCGCGACGTTGAACTCGAGGACGCGACCGTGGTGGTCGATCGTAATGACCGCGTCGAGCGCAGAGTCGAGAATCGCAGCCGCGTGTGCCTCGCCGGCGCGCACGCTCGCTGCGCGGCCACGCCCCGCACGGCGGTGTCTGATCACTGCCTGCTAACAATCGTCCCGATCCGGGCCGCCACAGACCCTCGTTCGGGGTAGGCCACGCGAGGGTGTGTCACGCGGAGTGCGGCGATACGATCGCTCGATGGTGGGGCTACGACGAGCGCCGAGCGCGAGAGGCTCGCCTGGGGCGACTTCGGACTGGCGACGCGCGACCTCGCGAGGCAGGTCGCGGACGACGGCTATCGGCCTGACGTCATCCTCTCGATCGCCCGTGGCGGGCTCCTCGTTGGCGCCGCGCTCGGCTATGCGCTCGACGTCAAGAACGCGTGGACGATGAACGTCGAGTACTACACCGGCGTAGACGAGCGACTCGACGTCCCGATGATCCTGCCGCCGGTTCCCGAGCTCGTGGATCTCGAGTCGGCACGGATGCTGATCGCGGACGACGTCGCCGACACGGGCGAGACACTGCGGCTCGTGAAGGACTTCTGCGCCGGGAAGGTGGCGGAGGCACGGTGTGCCGTGCTCTACGAGAAGCCTCGGTCGCTGGTCGCCTGCGAGTACGTGTGGCGGCGGACCGATCTCTGGATCGACTTCCCGTGGAGCGCGGATGCCCCCGTCACGGCGGCGCCGCTACCCGCCTAGGCGGCGGTCCGCCTCCGCGAGGATCCGCACAGCCTCGCATCCCATCCGCGCCATCAGTCGCTCGCGGAGCGCAGGGCCGGGAAGAGGATCACGTCTCGGATGGTCTCTCTGCCCGAGAGGAGCATGACGAGGCGGTCGATCCCGAGGCCGAGACCGCCCGTGGGCGGCATGCCGTACGTGAGGGCCTCCACGTAGTCGGGGTCGCCGCGGACGCCCTCGACGTGTGCGGGCTGCTCGTCGAAGCGACGCTGTTGCTCGTCGGCGTCGTTGATCTCCGTGTACGCGTTGCCGAGCTCCATGCCGGCCGCGAAGTACTCGAACCGCTCCGTGGTCGCCTCGTCCTCGTCGGCGACGCGCGCGAACGGCGAGAGCTCGACGGGGTGTCCGTAGACGATCGTCGGCTCGATCAGGTTCGGCTCGACGAAGTGGCCGAAGGCGTGGTCGACGAGCTGCGGCCAGTCCTTGTCGGCCTCCGTGTCGACTCCGCGTTCGGAGAGCCAGGCTCGCAGCTCGACCTCGTCGCGCGTCCACAGCTCATGGCCCTCGAGCGAGTCGACGAAGGCAACGCGTTTCCACGGACGCTTCAGGTCGACCTCGTGGCCCCGAAACGTCGTGACCGTCGTTCCGAGGACGTGAAGCGCCACCCGCTCGAGCATCTCCTCGATCCGGTTCATCGTGTCGTGGAAGTCCGCATACGCCTCGTACCACTCCAGCATCGTGAACTCCGGCTGGTGCTTGTACGACACGCTCTCGTTGCGGAAGTCCTTGCCGATCTCGTACACCCGCTCGAGGCCGCCCACGATGAGGCGCTTGAGGTAGAGCTCGGTCGCGATGCGCAGGTAGAGGTCGGTCTCCAGCTCGTTCGAGCGCGTGACGAACGGATGCGCGAACGCTCCGCCGTAGCGCGGCTGCAGCACCGGTGTCTCCACCTCGACGAAGCCCTCCGCGTCGAGGTAGCGCCTGATCGCCGACACGACCTTCGTCCGCAGGAGGAAGAGCTCGCGCGCGTCCTCGTTCATGAGCAGGTCGAGGTAGCGCTTGCGATAGCGCGTCTCCGTGTCGGTGAGGCCGTGGAACGTGTCCGGAAGAGGGCTCTTGTTCCTCGCGAGGATTGTCAGCTCCTCGACCGCGAGCGACGGTTCGCCGCGCCGAGACTTCGCAGGCCGTCCCGAGACGCCGACGACGTCGCCCAGGTGCACGTCGACGTCGCCCGTGCGGCCGGTGTCGCACATCAGCTGGATGCGGCCGGAGCGGTCGACGAGGTCGAGGAAGACGAGCTTCCCCATCTCACGACGCGCCATGACGCGCCCCGCGACACGTCTCGCCTCGTCGAGCTCGCCTCCGGCGTCGATCCCGTCGGTCGCGGCGCGTACGTCGGCGATCGCGTCTCGATCAGGGAACCGCTTCGGCGACGTCACGCGGGCCAGCCTATCCGGCTGCGGATCCGTCCTCAGCTCGGATGATCCAGCGGACGCAGCACAGATTTCGGGTCAGCCGCGCCGTGATCAGGTCGCCCTGCTCGAGGCCCTCATAGCGTGCACGGCTCACCTTCCACGCGCGGATCGCGTCCGACGTGCCGTCGTCGACGGCGACGTAGTACCGGGACTTGTCGTTGTCGCCGAACGTCCGCAGGCGGAGGATCGGCCCTGTGATCTCGACCGCGGTGCGCCAGTCCCCCGCCGCCATGACGACGATAGCCACACCGACCACGAGGCCGACACAGGCAATCCCGAAAGGAAGGGCGCCGAACACGCCCGCGTCGAGGAACTCGGGGCCGGTCGTGTACAGCAGCAGGCCGAAGCCCACGAAGAGTCCCAGCCCCACGAGCAACGCCACGAGCGGATCGGCGCCCCAACCGGGCGGCCAGTAGCGCGGGTACGACACGCGCACCCGACGCCAACGCCCGCCATGTGCTGTCCACGCCTCGGTATCCGACTCGACGCCCATGGGCAACGGACGACTCGCGCCAGACGCGACGCCCAGCGCCGCGCCGTAGGCGAGGAGCCGGTCCCAGAGCTCGACCTCGAGCGGCGAATGCGTCGCGAACACGGGGTTCTCCGCGAGCTCCTCGCGCACGCCGAGCCAGCGGGACGCAGCTTCCATCCCTGCGGGCGTCTCGCGCTGTGGGTGCCGCTGCCTGATCCAGCCGAGAAGCGCGACCGCGCCGACGAATGCCACCACCCCTGCCTGGAATTCCCAGACCGCCCAGACCAGTGCGGCCGGAACGACGGCGGCACCGGTCAGCACGGTGAAGACTGCGCCGCCAACGGCGTCTCGGGAGAGCCCGCGAGCCTGGGCATCGGAGACGACTCCCGAGACAAAGCCCCGCCGCCAGCGGGCGGACTCTTGTTGAGGGCCCGTCGTGAGCGCCTCCCCTGGAACCACGCCGTCGCGGGCGATGCTCCGGAGGTGGTCGACCACACGCCGCTCGTACGACGTGAGCGCCTCGTCGCTCGTCGGCCGGAGATGCACGTAGAAGACACCCGGGCCGCGCTGCTCGATGTCGACGACGTTCCGTGCCGCGAGGTCGATGAGCGTGGCCGGCACGGCGTCGTCGGTCACCCGGAATCCGTGCGTCAGGAAGTTCACGACGGCCGGCGGCTCGTCGCCGATCTCGAGCGTCCGCCGGCCGACCGGAGGCTGCGGCGGCGCTCGCGAGATCAGGACGAGAGCGGCGGCAACGAGCCAGCCGGCGGAGGCACCGACGGCGACGAGCGCGAGGACGAGTTCGGAGTCCGAGAGCAGGCCCGAATCGTGTCCACCACAGCGGACGAGGCGTCAGTCTTCCGGCGCGACCAGGTCCGGCGACGGGCGCACGACGCGCACAACCCGCGTTCCTTCGACGCTCTGAACGCGGTTGTCGGAGCCGCCTCGCCGGATCTGCACGATCGTCATCGGGCTCTCGGAGATGTCGCCGTTCGCGTCGAACCGGAAGCTTCCGAGCAGGCCGTCGGCGACGCGGGTGCGGAACACCTCCTCCACGACAGACCTGCGCGTGCCGTCCGACCGGGAGATTGCATCCAGCAGGACTTCCGCCGCCTGCGCGGCGTAGACCGCCGAAGGCGCGACGGCAGCCCCGGGCTGCGTCGCGCCGAAGCGTGTCGCCCACCGAGCTGCGGCCGGTGGTAGCGACTCCGGCAAGACGCCCGGGAAGCTCAGGTACATGCCCCGCGCCGCGCCCTTCGACTTCTGCATGAGGAGCGGGACGGGCGTGAGACCGGCGGGCGCGAGCAGGTCGACGTCGTCAGAGAGACGACGACGGAGATCGCGAATCACGCCTCCCGCATTCGTATCGATCAAGCCGCCGACGT
>DASUQY010000139.1:0-3198 GCA_036280315.1 Actinomycetota bacterium | reverse complement strand
ACGGTCACGATCACCGAGACGAGCAGGTACGCGATCACGTTGAAGATGCCGTTGATGGCGAACCACACGCCGGGCTCGGGCTTGCGCTCGTAGAGGGCTCCCCCCACGAAGATCATCAGCGCGAGACCGACGCCGGTCACGACGCCGAGCACCGTGCCCTCGCCGACGGTCTCGGATCCCGTGGCGCGAGCGAGCGCCGCAAGGGCAACGGCCGTCACGAAGTAAACGACGAACGTCACGACGAAGATCAGTGGGTTCGGTCGGAAGCCCTCGGGCATCTCGATGCCGAGCGAACGCTGCCACGGCCGGCCGAGAACGGGTGGGGCATACCAGATCGCGCCGAGCACGAACCAGGCGATCGTGGCCACGAGAACCGCCAGGTAGTTGACGTCGCCGAGCACGTCGAACGACATGAGGACCTCCCTTCCCCTGCGTCTGGATACGGCGGCAGGCCGTTCACTGGATGTGTTCCTTGGAGCGGAATGCCCTCCGATTGGCGCCGGTTGTTCGACTGATCGCCCAGGCGACCACCGACGCGATCTCGTCTCAGTGACGGTCCGTGAGCGGTGTGCTGCACGCGCCGCGTCGCCGACGATCGAGCCGGCGAACGTGGCGCGGGGAGAGCACCACTCCCGGCGCGATAGGGTGAGCGCTCCCAGACTCGGAGGAGGGGCCGCCGTGTCGACGCTCGTCCGTTCGTTGATCCTTAGCTTCTTCTGCGCATTCGTTCTCCTCGCGTTCAGCGTGCCGGCGCTCGCGCAGGAAGACGGCGGCAAGGATCACGTGGTGATTACGGGTGGTCTCGTGGTTCCGGCCGGTGAAACTGTGAAGACGGCCGTCGTGTTCAACGGGCCGGTGTCGATCGAGGGTACGGTCTCCGAGTCCCTCGTCGTCTTCAACGGGCGAACCGAGATCTCCGGAACCGTGAACAAGGACGTTTTCGTGTTCAACGGGCGCGTCACCGTCCGATCCGGCGCGGAGGTGGGCGGCGATCTCTTCAGCCGCAGTGACGCCGTGGTCGAAGACGGTGCCACGGTTCGCGGCGAGGTGGGCGCCGTGCCGACGAAGTTCGACTTCGAGGACACCTGGTTCCCCGGTCGGATCGCGTGGTGGATCGGCTACACGGTCTCGACGCTCGTCCTCGGGTTGATCCTGTTCCTGTTCGCGCCGCGTCTCGACGACGCCATCGCAGGAGCGTTCAGGAACCGGCGGGGTGCTTCGATCGGTTTCGGGATCGCCCTGTTCTTCCTCATCCCGATCGTGGCGGTACTACTGCTCGTGACGATCGTCGGGATCCCACTCGGGTTGTTCGTGCTGCTCGCGCTGGCGCTCCTCTATACCGTCGGCTACGTCGCGGGCGCCCATGCGCTCGGGCGGATGCTCGTGAAGCGGTCGAAGTCGGCGCTTCCGGCGTTCCTGGCGGGACTGGGGATCCTTCGATTGATCGCGTTCGTTCCGATCCTCGGCGGGGTGACGTGGCTCGTCGCTTCGGTCGTGGGACTGGGCATCCTGGCCGTCGCGGCACGCAGCAGATCGTCGACGGCCATGGCGTACGAGCCCGCGGCGCCGCCGCCTCCGCCTCCGTCGCCGATCACGCAGACCTAGTCGTCGGAGTGGTCCGACCGCTCTCCCGAACCGCGCCGGCCACGGCGGCGACGATGACGCACGAGAACACCGGGATGACGAACGCGGCCCGGTAGCCGACGCGGTCCGCGGTGAACCCGACGGCGATCGGTCCGAGGATGGAGCCGAGATACCCGGCCGTCAGGACGATGCCGAGCGCGCTTCGAGCGCCGTCGAGGCCCAGTCGCCCCGCGGCGCGAAAGGCGAGCGGCACCGCCGGCCCAATGCCCAGCCCGAGCAGGAAGAACGCGGGGATCGACACCCAGGCGGTGTTCACGACCAGAGCGGTTCCGAGTGCGATGGCGCCGACGCCCTCGCCGAGCCGAACCACCACCGAAGCCTCGATCCGATCGAGGGCTCGGTCGATGACGAACCGCGAGATCGCCATTCCCGCGGCGAACGAGACCACTCCGAGTCCGGCCGTCCCCACGCTGGTGCCGACGGACTCGTTCAGGTAGACGGCGCTCCACTCGGCAGCGATGCCCTCGGTCATGAACGCGACGAACGCGATCAAGCACAACAGCACGACGCGGGGGACGCGCCGAGTTCCATCGGGGGTGAGCTCGTCGGCGGTGAACCCGTCACGTACCTCGAGCGGTGACAGGAGCCATCGAAGGATCGGGAGGCTCGCCGCAACGAGGAGGACGGCCACGGCCGCGAAGTACAGGGCGATGTCGAGCCCCGCGGCGACGGAGACCGAGGCGAGCGCGGCGCCGCCGAGCATCGATACGCTCCACGTTCCGTGCATCGCCGACATCACGCGTCGTCCGTACCGACGCTCGACGTCGACGGCCTCCGCGTTCATCGCCACGTCTAGCAGGCCACTCACGAGTCCGAGGGCCGAGAACGCGGCGAAGAGTGAGGGAAGGCTCCGCGCAAAGGGAAGCAGCGCGAACGCGGCCGCGAGCAACGGAACGCCGACGCGAACTGTGGTCCTGCCGCCGACGCGGCCCATCGCGGGCGCGGCCAATCGCGTTCCGACGACGAGTCCGGCGGCGAACCCGGTGAGGGCGAGGCCGAGGCCGGCCGCGTCGAGATCGGATCGCGCCTTCAGCCGCGGGATCCACGGCCCGAGGCTGCCGGCGACGACGGCGTGCACGGCGAACGTCGTCGTGACGGCGACCCGGGCGCGGCGGAACGGTGCTCGAACCGGGTTGGCGCGCATAGAGAAGGGCATGATGCACAGGTGGAGGAACGGACAGGGCGGCTCGAGGTGATCGCCGGTCCGATGTTCGCCGGCAAGACGGAGGAGCTGCTCCGTCGCGTTCGGCGCGCCGTGATCGCCGGTCGCCGGGTCAAGGTGTTCACCCATGAGCTCGATTCGCGTGGGAAGGGCCGGATCGCGTCGCACGCGGGCCTCGACTTCCCGTCGCGCGCGGTCTCCTCGGCGTCTGCGGTAGCTCGCGAGGCCGACGCCGCCGTCGACCTCGTCGCGATCGACGAGGCTCACTTCTTCGGAACCGAGCTGGTTCCCGTTGCGGAGGACCTCGCGCGACGGGGCATCGTCGTGGTGATCGCGGGCCTTGACGTGACGTTCGCGGGCCAGCCGTTCGAGCCGCTGCCCTCGCTCATGGC
>DASUQY010000138.1:0-4336 GCA_036280315.1 Actinomycetota bacterium | reverse complement strand
CTGCAGCCGGGCGACCTGCTCTTCTTCTACAGCCCCATCTCGCACGTGGGGATCTACGTCGGCGGCGGACAGATGATCCACTCCCCGCACTCGGGCGAATCGGTCGAGGTTGTCGCCGTGTACTGGCAGTACTTCGCGGGCGCCGCCCGCCCCGGCTGATCCTTAGCGAGTCGTCGGCTAGACCTGCTCCAGGTCGGCGAGCCTCGTGTCGGCTTGCCGCACGAGCGCGTCGTTACCGATCTCGAGCGCTTCGGCTCGAGCCTGCTCGAGGAGCTCGCGCGCCTGGTGTCTTCTGACGTCCTGCTTGCCCGTGGTGGCGTACTTCAGCTTCTCGTCGGCCTTGACGATCAGCTCGAAGATCTCGTTCGGCTCCACCTTCACCTCGATCAGGCGGTCCACACCTGGTGACCCGTCAATTCGGGCGGGAGCGTGACACGTCGCTCGCCACTCCGCCACCGAGCCGGCCGGCTCGGTCATCGGTCAGACTGGCGCGCGTGACGCACGACGTTCTCGTCGCCCCGTCGATCCTCGCCGCGGACTACGCTCGCCTCGCCGACGAGGTCGCCGCCGTTCGGCCCGCCGTCGAGTGGCTGCACGTCGACCTGATGGACGGGCACTTCGTTCCGAACCTGTCCATCGGTCCGCCGGTGGTGGCGTCGCTCCGACCGCATACCGACCTGTTCCTCGATTGCCACCTGATGGTCAGCGATCCCGGGATGTGGCTGGAACGACTCGCGGACGCCGGCGCGAACCTGTGCAGCGTGCACGTGGAGCTCGGCGACCCGACGACGCTGCTGACCCGGACGCGCGAGCTCGGCATGCAGGCCGGCGTCGTCGTCGACGGTCCCACGCCGTTCGAGGCCGTCGAGCCGTACCTCGACGAGCGCATCGACCTGCTCCTGGTCATGACGATCAAGGCGGGCTTCGGCGGACAGCAATTCATCGCGGAGCACCTCGAGAAGGTCCGGAGGGCCAACGCGATCCGCGAACGCACCGGCGGGTCGTTCCGCATTCAGGTAGACGGTGGGATATCGCCCGCGAACGCGGCCGACGCGGTTCGTGCGGGCGCGGACGTGCTCGTCGCCGGGAGCGCGATCTTCCACGCGCCCGCTCCACTCGAGGCGGCGCGGGCGATCCGGACAGCCGCCGATGCGGTCCGTGCCGGCGAACCCCCCGGTTGAGCTCGATCTCTGCAGAGAAGGCGCCCCATTCCGACTCGCGCCCGCGGACGGAGGACACGGTGATGAGCCGGTCCGCCGGAGTATGTTCGCTCGATGAACCCTCTGAACGAGTTCCCCGCGGTCTCCGAACGCCTCCGGCAGATGGACCAGGACGGGATAGTCGCGCGCATCTGGCGCAAAGACCACACCGTCTGGAAGAACGACCCCACCGAGATCACCAACCGGCTCGGCTGGCTGACCGTCACCGATCTCATGCACGATCGGATCGGGGAGCTCGAAGCGTTCGCCGAGCGGGCAGCGGCCGACAGGTTCGAGACGGCGGTTCTCCTCGGGATGGGTGGCTCGTCGCTCGCGCCGGAGGTGTTCGCGACGACGTTCGGCGTCGCCGACGGGGCACTGGAGCTGATCGTGCTCGACACGACGCACCCCGTCACGATCGAGCGCCTCACCTCGCAACTCGAGCTATCGAGGACGCTGTTCATCGTCGCCAGCAAGTCCGGGACGACGACCGAGACCCTTTCCCACTTCGCGCACTTCTGGGAGCGCGCGCCTCGGGGCGAGCAGTTCGTGGCGATCACCGACCCCGGTACGCCGCTCGACAAGCTCGCGCGCGACCACGGGTTCCGGGCAGTGTTCTCCAATCCCGATGACATCGGCGGTCGATATTCGGCGCTCTCGTACTTCGGACTCGCCCCGGCCGTACTGATCGGCTCGCCGTTGCGCGAGATCCTCGAACGGGCCGAGGAGATGGAGCGCGCGTCCGAGCGGCTCGTGCCCGCGTCGCAGATCTCCGCTGCAACGCTCGGAGTAGTGATGGGCGAGGCCGCGAAGGCGGGCCGGGACAAGCTCACGCTGATCCTCCCGCCAGAGATCGAGTCGTTCGGCGACTGGGTGGAGCAGCTGATCGCCGAGTCGACCGGCAAGGAGGGGAAGGGCATCGTCCCCATCGTCGGTGAGCCGCTCGGCGAACCGGGGGTGTATGGCGAGGACCGAGTGTTCGTGGCGATCGGCGAACACGACGGCGCGGCCGCGCTCGAGAACCTCGGCCATCCGGTCGTCCGACTCGCGTACGAGGATCGCGAACAGATCGGGGGCGAGTACTTCCGCTGGGAGATGGCGACGGCCGTCGCCGGGTACGTGCTCCAGATCAATCCATTCGACCAGCCGAACGTGCAGGGGGCCAAGGACGCGACGAACGAGATCCTGTCTGGCGGAACGATCGACGAACCGGGGCTCGACGATGTGGGGGCGCTTCTGAAAGAGGTGGGCTCGGGCGACTACGTCGGGATCCAGGCGTACCTCGACCGCACGTCCGAGACGGAGGACACGTTGCAGCGGGCGAGAGTGGCGATCAGGGACGGCTACCGCGCCGCGACGACGGTGGGGTTCGGGCCGCGGTTCCTGCATTCGACGGGGCAGCTACACAAGGGCGGCACGAACAACGGCGTGTTCATCCAGGTGGTCGACAGGACGCGGTCGACGGATCTGCCCATCCCCGGACGGCCCTACTCGTTCGGACCGCTGATCGATGCGCAGGCGCTCGGCGACCTGCGGTCGCTCCGAAAGCGCGGGCGCCGCGCGGCGCGAGTGACGCTCGACGCGCTCATGGAGGCGATCTGATGCAACTGGGGATGGTCGGCCTCGGCCGCATGGGATCGAGTCTCACGCGACGCCTGATCCGGAACGGTCACGAGGTCGTCGCGTACGACGTGAACGCCGACTCGGTCAAACAGCTCGAGAGCGAGGGTGCGATCGGTACCGGTTCGCTCGAGAACTTCGTGAACGGGCTCGCGAAGCCACGCGCCGCGTGGGTCATGGTGCCGGCCGCGTTCGCGAAGCAGACCACCGACGAGCTCGCCAAGCTGATGGAGGCCGACGACATCGTGATCGACGGCGGGAACTCGTACTACCGCGACGACATGGAGCGAGCAGCGCGGTACGGCGCGAAGGGTGTGCACTTCGTGGACGTCGGAACGAGCGGTGGTGTGTTCGGGCTCGAGCGAGGGTTCTGCCTGATGATCGGCGGCGAAGTCGAGGTCGTAAGGCGTCTCGATCCGATCTTCAGCGCGCTCGCGCCGGGGGTTGACGCCGCGGACCGAACGCCCGGACGCACCGACGCGAACGCGACGACCGCCGAGCAGGGCTATCTGCACTGCGGTCCGGTCGGCGCCGGACATTTCGTGAAGATGGTCCACAACGGGATCGAATACGCGCTGATGGCGGCGTACGCGGAGGGTTTGAACGTGCTCAAGCACGCGAACGTCGGCGCCGAGACGCGCGAGTCGGACGCCGAGACGACGCCGCTGCGCGATCCGCAGTACTACCGGTACGACCTGAACATCTCGGAGATCACGGAGGTGTGGCGGCGAGGAAGCGTGGTCGCGTCGTGGCTGCTCGACCTCACGGCAGCCGCGACGTTCGAGGACCCAACGCTCGAGGCCTTCTCGGGTCGCGTGTCGGATTCCGGTGAGGGACGGTGGACCGCACTCGCTGCGGTCGACGAGGGCGTTCCCGTACACGTGCTTTCGGCGGCGCTGTTCGACCGGTTCGAGTCACGCCACGAAGCGGACTTCGCGAACAAGGTGCTTTCGGCGTTGCGGCAGCAGTTCGGCGGGCACGCCGAGAAGAACGGGTAGCTAACCTCCCGAGCGGGGCGAGGACGGGTCGACGACGAGGTCGGCGAAGTTGTCCGATGACTTGCCGAACTCCCACCAGCCCTGTACCCACGGCTTCACGTACGCCATGCTCCGACCGTAGACGAGCGGGATCACGGCGATGCGTTCTGCGACGGCCATGCGATCTGCCTCGTGATACAGCTCGAGCCGACGCCGGTCGGACCGTTCCTGGCGCGCGCGTTCAATCAGATCGTCGAACGGAGGATGGGAGAACCCGCCCTCGTTGGTTCGGCTGTCGCTCTGGAACAGCAGGCGGAGGTAGTACTCGGGATCCGGGTATCCGGGAAGCCAGCCGGTGAGGTAGACGTTGGCGAGGTCCGTGAGCTTCGGCACGGAGTAGGCGACCTCGAACGTCCAAGGGCGGATCTCGCTCTCGATGCCGAGCACGTCGCGCCACGTCTCGGTCAGCGTCTGGAGGTACGGCATCCACGTCTCGGAGCCGCCGACGGTCAGCCGCACCTGGTCGAGCCCCGACCGCTC
>DASUQY010000137.1:0-10689 GCA_036280315.1 Actinomycetota bacterium | reverse complement strand
CATCCTGGGCATCGTTTCCTACAACCGGTTCGTCTCGCAGAAGCAGCTGATCCGCGATTCGTGGGCGAACATCGACACCGAGCTCCGCCGGCGGTACGACCTGATCCCCAATCTCGTGGAAACCGTTCGGGGATACGCGTCGCACGAGCGCGCGGTGTTCGAGAACGTGACGCGAGCACGCGCCGCGGCCGCATCGGCGACGGGTTCGCCGGCTGAACAGGCGGCTGCGGAAGGCCCGTTCGTCGCGGCGCTGCGCCATCTGTTCGCCGTGGTCGAGAACTATCCCGATCTCAAGGCCAACCAGAACTTCCTGGCGCTGCAACAGGAGCTCTCGAACACCGAAGACCGACTGCAGACGTCGCGGCGCTTCTACAACGCGAACGTACGTAACTACAACGAGCGAGTGCAGCAGTTCCCCTCGACGATCATCGCGCGCACGTTTGGCTTCGAGCAGGAGGAGTTCTTCGAGGTGGACGACGCGCTGCGAGAGGCCGGCCCGCCGCGCGTCGATTTCACCGGATCGGCCCCGGCCGCGAACGTCGAGCAGACGTCGCAGCCGCCGGCGCCTTCGGCACCGACGCCCCCGCCCTCGGCACCGACGCCGCCGCCTCCGCCGGAGTCGTCCTGATGCGCTCGGCGTCCGGCTCGGCGACGCGTTAGGGGCCCGGTCCGGCCTCGGCGGCGAGCTCGGGCGCCGGACCGGCACCCTCGAGCATCGTCGCGCGACGTACGTCGGTCGTGAGCCACGTCCAGATCGCAGCCCACAGGACCGCGACCCCGCCTAGCACGGCGACGGTCGGGCGCGCGCCGAACCGATCGGCTGCCCACGCGGTGACGAGCGCCGACACCGTGAGCGACAGCGTGATGAGCGTGAAGTCGAACGCGAAGATGCGACCTCGTATCCGATCGGGCACGAGCCGCTGCAGTCCGTACGAGGACAGCGTCCACTGAGCCCCGCCACCCAGGTGTGCGATGCCGACCGCCACGGCCGCCGCGAAGAGACTCGGCATGACGCCGAGCGTCGCGTACCCGAGGCCGAAGACGGCGAGGGCCACGCCGATCGCGCCGAACAGCCTGCGGTCCTGCGGCCCTGCCAGCCACCGCCCGAGGAACGGTCCGATCAGCGCTCCGACCCCGCGGCCGGCCATCAACGCTCCGATCCCCGCGTCGCCCGCGCCGAACTCTTCGTGCGCGAACACGGCGATCAGCGCGATCACCCCCGCCGCGATACCGAAGCCCGCCTTGACCGTCACGAGCGCGAGCACGCGGTGATCGCGGCGGGCGTATCGAACGGTCTCCACCGTGGCGCGAATCACGTTCGCCTCCGGCTCCTCGGTCCGCTCGGCCGAGAAAGGCCGCCGGATCCGCGCGATCAGCAGGCCCGAGACGGCGAAGCTGGACGCGTCGATGAGGAACGCGGCGTCGCGACCGAGCGCGGCGGCCACGATGCCGCCGAGCGCCGCGCCGACGGCGAGCATCGTTCCCCACAGCGAGCCGGAGAGCGCGTTCGCGGGTCCGAGCTCTCGCGGCTCGACCAGGTTCGGAAGCGCCGCGCTCGAGGCCGGATCGAACACGGCGGAGAACGACGAGATGACCGCGAGCAGCAAGTAGGCGAGCCACATCATGCTCGGGTCGTTGACGAGCAGGAACCCCAGACACAGGAGGGTCCGCGCGACGTCGCACACCACCATGAGCCGGCGCCGGTCGAACCGGTCCGCCAAGACGCCACCGATCAGTGAGGCGACGCCGAAGGGGACCTCCTGCGCGACGATCAGCGCGGCGACCGATACCGCAGACCCCGTGAACTCGAGGGCCAGACCGAACAGTGCGACCAGCAGGAACCAGTCGCCGCCCAGAGAGATCAGCGACGCGAGGTACAGCTTTCGGAAGTCGCCGTTGCGCCGCAGGAGCGACAACGACGCCCGGAAACCGCCTGTGTCTTCGATGGGCTCGCGCGAGGCCACGGCGATTTGCCAGACTACATGGGGGACGCAGGCGGCCCGGGTCGCACCGGAAAGGAGCCAGACGTGCTCGAGAATGTCACGTGGTTCCGTCAGTCGTCGATGCGCCTTGCGACGGAAAGCCGCACGATCTATTTCGATCCGTGGGGAACCGCAGAGGGTGATCCGAAGGCGGACCTGATCCTGATCACACACGCGCACTTCGACCATCTGCAGCCCGGCGAGATCCAACGGCTAAGCGACGCGAATACCAAGCTCGTCGCGCCCAAGGACGTCGCGAACGAGCTCTCGGGCGACGTCACGCCGGTATCGCCGGGCGAGTCGCACGAGGTCGCGGGCGTACGGTTCGAGACCGTACCCGCGTACAACGTCGCGCCCGACCGACTCGACATGCACCCCAAATCGAATGATTGGGTCGGTTACGTGTTGGAGTTCGACGGGCGCCGCTACTACCACGCAGGCGACACCGACGCGCTGCCCGAGCTTGAGTCACTGCAGACCGACGTTGCGATGGTGCCGATCGGTGGGACGTACACGATGGACTACCGCGAGGCCGCGGCGTTCGTGAAGGCCATGGAGCCCGGACTCGCGGTTCCCATGCACTTCGGTTTCGTCGTGTGTTCGCCGTCACACGGCGACCTGTTCCGCAAGGAGGCGCAGCCGATCTCGGTTGAGGTGCTCGAACCGATGAACCAATACGAGCAAACATGAGAGAGGCCAAGAGAAAGGAATCACGAATGGCGCTCGGCTACGACAAGCCGCTCTACATACTCGCGTTCGACCACCGCGGCTCGTTCCAGAAGAAGTTTTTCGGTGTGGCCGGTGAGCCGAACGCCGAGGAGACCGCACGCATCTCCGACGCGAAGAGCGTGATCTACCAGGGCGCGAAACGGGCGCTCGACGAGGGCGTTCCCCGCGAGTCCGCAGGCGTGCTCGTCGACGAACAGTTCGGCTCCCAGGCAGCGCGGGACGCGAAGGCGTCCGGGTTGATCCTGGCCATGCCCGTCGAGAAGAGCGGGCAGGATGAGTTCGACTTCCAGTACGGCGAGGACTTCGGGGCGCACATCGAGGAGTTCGATCCCACGTTCTCCAAGGTGCTCGTCCGGTTCAACCCGGACGGCGGGCAGGTATCCGACGCGATGAACGCGCGACAGTCCGAGCGCCTCAAGCGTCTGGGTGACTGGTTGCACGAGAAGGGACGGAAGTACCTGTTCGAGCTGCTCGTTCCGCCGACGCCGCAACAGGTCGAAGCTGCCGGCGACGAGCAGACATGGGACCGGGACGAGCGCCCCAAGCTGATGAAGGCGGCGATCGAGCAGCTGCAGGCGTCGGGTGTCGAACCCGACATCTGGAAGATCGAGGGGATCGACCACCGCGAGGACTGCGAGACGATCGCCGCGACGACACGGGCCGGGGGGCGGGACGGCGTCGCGTGCGTGGTCCTTGGACGCGGCGCCGACGACGCAGCGGTCGACCACTGGTTGAGGACGGGGTCAGGAGTTCCGGGCTACATCGGTTTCGCGATCGGTCGTTCGATCTGGTGGGACCCGCTGAAGGCGTTCGTGGACGGGAACCTCGAGCGCGAGGAGGCGGCAAAGCAGATCGCTGCCAACTACCGGCGATTCATCGACGTCTACAACGGGAGGGCGTAAGGAATGGCGGTCATCAAGACGATCGACCTCGTGGGTGTTTCATCTGAGTCGTGGCGAGACGCTGCGCAGCAAGCGCTGTCAGAGGCGGCGAAAACGATCCGCGGGATCGACTCGATGGACATCCTCGGCACGAGCGCCGTCGTGAAGGACGGAACGATCTCCGAGTACCACACGCAGGTGAGGATCAGCTTCCGCATCGAACGCTCACGATAGTCAGCGCGTCGACTCGACGCCTCGTCGAAGCCCCCTAGACTCTGCGCGTGCGTCCATGTCCGCGCTGCGGCGAGGAGAACGAGGAGCGCGCGCGGTTCTGCTGGTCGTGTGGCGCGCCGCTCGAGGAACGGCGGGCGACTGCCGAGGAGCGCAAGGTCGTCTCCGTGCTCTTCGTCGACCTCGTGGGGTTCACTGCGCGCTCGGACGCGGCGGATCCCGAGGACGTCCGCGCCACGCTTCGCACGTACCACGACCGGTTGAAGCGCGAGATCGAGCGGTTCGGTGGAACAGTGGAGAAGTTCGTCGGCGACGCGGTCATGGCGGTGTTCGGCGCACCGGTCGCACACGAGGACGACGCGGAACGCGCGGTCCGCGCGGCGCTTCGGATCGCGCAGGCGATCGACGAGCTGAACGAGGACCGGCCGGGCCTCGAGCTCGCAATCCGCGCCGCGGTGAACACGGGCGAGGCCGTCGTGACGCTCGGCGCGCGTCCGGAAGCGGGAGAGGGCTTCGTCACCGGTGACGTGGTGAACGTCGCGTCGCGCCTGCAGGGCGTCGCGCCGGTCGGCGGCGTGGTCGTCGGCGAGCTTACGTACCGATCGACGACGGATCAGATCGTCTACGAGGCGCTCGAACCCGTCGTGGTGAAAGGAAAGGGGCGGCCGCTCCCGCTCTGGCGCGCTGTCGAGGCGCGGAGCCGGTTCGGAGTCGATGTCGAGCAACGCACGCGCGTTCCGCTGATCGGGCGTGATCACGATCTGAACCTGCTCAAGGAGCTGTTCGGTCGTGTCGTCCGCGAGCAGACGGTGCAGCTCGTCACGGTCATCGGCGAGCCGGGCGTCGGGAAGAGCCGTCTCGTATGGGAGCTCCAGCGGTTCGTCGACGATCTCCCCGACATCGTTCGTTGGCGACAGGGGCGATGCCTGCCGTACGGCGAGGGCATCACGTTCTGGGCTCTCGCCGAGGTCGTGAAGTCGCAGGCCGGCATCCTGGAGAACGACGCTCCCGAGGAGGCGGTCGGGAAGCTCAACATGGCCGTCTCGTCCGTCGTGACGGAGGGCGAGCGTGATTGGGTCGCCACCCGACTGAAGCCGCTCGTCGGGTTGGCCGACGAGGTCGTCGCAGCGGAGCGAGAGGAGTCGTTCACGGCATGGCGCGGCTTCCTGGAAGCCATCGCGTCGCAGAATCCATTCGTCCTCGTCATCGAGGACCTGCACTGGGCGGATCCGGCGATGCTGGCCTTCGTTCGAGACCTCGCCGACTGGTCCAGCGGCGTCCCTATGCTCGTCGTCTGTACGGCGCGCCCCGAGCTGTACGAACGTGAACCGAACTGGGGCGGCGGAACGCGCAACCACACGGCCGTGTCGCTATCGCCGCTGTCGACGGAAGAGACCGCACAGCTCGTCGGAACGCTTCTGGATCAAGCCGTCCTCCCCGTGGAGACGCAGCAGACGCTCTTGTCTCGGGCCGGCGGGAATCCGTTGTATGCGGAGGAGTTCATCCGGATGCTCATCGACCGCAAGGTGCTGATGCGTCGCGGCGCCTCGTGGGAGCTCGCTTCGACGGACGGTGACATCCCAGTGCCCGAGAACGTGCACGCGCTCATCGCCGCGCGGCTAGACACGCTGCCGCTCGAGCGCAAGGCCATGCTCCAAGACGCCGCGGTGATCGGCAAGGTTTTCTGGGCCGGAGCGCTCGTCGACATGGCAAATCGCGACGTGCGAGCGGTGCGGGACGGACTACACGAGCTTGCGCGGAAGGAGCTCGTACGACCGGCGCGGCGGCCGTCGATCGAGGGCGAGACGGAGTTCGCGTTCTGGCACCTGCTCATCCGCGACGTCGCGTACGGGCAGATCCCGCGAGGCGTGCGAGCGCAGAAGCACCGCGCCGCGGGAGCGTGGATCGAGAAGATCGCCGGGGAACGGGTCGCCGACAGCGCCGAACTGCTCGCGCACCACTACGAGCAGGCCCTGGATCTGGCCCGCGCTTCGGGCGACGCAGCCCCCGAGATCGACGTGAAGGCCCGTCGGTTCCTGATGCTCGCCGCCGAGCGGACCCTCAGGCTCGACGCCGGCAAGGCCGGCCCCTACTTCGAGCGCGCACTGAAGCTCACCCCGCCAGGGGATCCCGACCGGCTCTCCGTCCTCATGTTCGCCGGGAAGCTCGGGCTGGCGTCGGTGATGGCGGATCGGGCGGACGAGCTCCTGCACGAGGCCGTCGAGCTCGCTCGCGCGACGGGGAACCCGGACGCCGAGGCTGAGGCGCTCGCCTGGCTCTCGCGCCTGGCTTGGCCGCGCGGTGAGACGGCTCGTCAGCTCGAGCTCCTCGAGCAGGCGAGCAGGATCGTCGAGGGCAGACGTCCCAGTCGAGCGGCGGCGATCGTCCACGCGCGCCGTGTGGCAGCTCACGGCCTCGCCGGACTCGGTGACGCGACCCTGGCCGAAGCGGAGGTTGCGTTGCCCGTGATCCGAGAATTCGGATCCGACGTCGACCTGGTCGTCGTGCTTCAGTTTCGTGGCCAGGCCCGGATCGAAGCAGGCGATCTGACCGGCGGGTTCGACGACCTGCGCGAAGGACTGCGCATCGCGCTGGAGACTGCACCCGCGCAGCTCCTCGCGGCCGCACACGTCAACCTGGGGGATTGCGTGTGGTTCCAGGACGGTCCGGTGGAAGGACAGGCTCTCTACGACGCCGGGGCCGAGCTCGGCGACCGTCGCGGGGCGAGCTCATCGGCGGACTGGGCGCGCATGGAGTCGATGTGGACGCGATACGACCTCGGCACGTGGGACGAGCTTCTCGAGATCGCGAGAAGCCTTCTGGACCGCGAGGGAGAGAGAGGCAGGAACATCGGCTCGTCGCAGCTGTCGGTGCTCGCGGAGATCTACCGCCGCGACGTACTCGTCCACCGGGGTCTCCCCGACCCGGACGACCTCGTCGAACGCTCGCTCCTTGAGCGAGCGCGCGCGATCGGCGACGGACAAGTAGTCGTACCGGGGTTCCGCGTGGCGGCGCTGGGTCGCCTCTCGCGCGGCGATATCGACGGCGCCCTTGCTCTCGTGTCGGAGAGTGAAGCGTTGCTTCGCGAGCGCCCGTGGTCGCTGAGCTGGTCTCTCGACTGGTCATCGCGTGTCTGCCGCGCGGCCGGCGCCGCTGATCTGCTTCGATCCCTGGTCGATCGGGGCATCGAGCATCTGACCAGGAACGCGAACAGCATGGCGACGGCGCGCGCGACGCTCGCCGAGATCGAGGGCGACGACGAGATCGCCATCGAGCGCTACGACGACGCCGCGGCACGATGGGCTTCGTTCCCGTCGATCCTCGAACACGGTCACGGGCTTTCGGGAGCCGGACGATGCCTGCTTGCCCTGGGTCGTCCGTTCGACGCCGTCGACCGACTTACACGCGCACGATCCGCATACGCCTTGCTCGAGGCGGCGCCGCTCGTGACCGAGGTCGACGCGCTCCTGGCAGAGGCCACTGCGAAGACGTCTTAGCCACCCTCGCTAGACTCGCGGCGACATGCCTGCCTCGATCGTCGTCGGGACGCAGTGGGGAGACGAGGGCAAGGGCAAGGCGACCGACTATTTGGCGGACCGGATGGACTTCGTCGTCCGGTATCAGGGCGGCAACAACGCCGGCCATACGATCCTTGCCGAGGGGCACACGCTCAAGCTGCAGCTGATCCCGTCGGGCATCCTCTATCCGCACATCACCTCGGTGATCGCCGACGGCGTCGTCGTCGATCCGCGCGTACTGCTCGAGGAGATGGACGGCCTCGCCGCCCTCGGCATCGCGATCGACCCATCGCGACTCGTCGTGAGCGGGAACTGTCACATGATCATGCCGTACCACCTGGAACTTGAGAAGGTGACCGAGCGGTTCCTCGGCAAGAACGCGCTCGGCACGACGAAGCGCGGCATCGGTCAGGCGTACGCCGACAAGGCGGCGCGGATCGGACTTCGGATCCAGGATCTGTTCGACGAGAAGATCCTTCGACAGAAGCTCGACGTCGTTCTCAAGGAGAGAAACCAGGTCCTGACGCGTGTCTATGGGCGGCTACCGATCACCGCGGCCCTCATCGTCGACGACTACGTGCGCTACGCGGAGCGACTTCGCCCGCACGTCGTCGACACGTCCAAGCTGATCCACGAGGGGCTCCGCGCCGGCAAGAACGTCCTCCTGGAAGGCGCTCAGGGGACCATGCTCGACCTCGACAAGGGGACGTATCCGTTCGTCACGTCCTCGAATCCTGTGGCCGGCTACGCGCTCGCGTCGGTGGGCATCGGGCCGCGCGAGGTCGACCGCGTCGTCGGGATCACCAAGGCATACGTGACACGCGTCGGTGCGGGGCCGTTCCCGACCGAGGACACCGGTTCGGACGGCGAGCGGCTCGGCGCGCGCGGCCGCGAGTTCGGGACGGTGACCGGACGCAAGCGCCGCTGCGGGTGGTTCGACGCGGTGATCGCGAGATACGCGGCACGCGTGAACGGCCTCACTGAGCTGTTCGTGACGAAGCTCGACGTGCTGTCGGGGTTCGAGACGGTCAAGGTATGCACGGCCTATCGAGCCGGCAATGAGATGTTCGAGGAGTTCCCTCCGAATCAGTCGCTGTTCCACGACGCGGAGCCGGTGTACGAAGAGCTGGAGGGGTGGGACGCGGACCTCGAGCGGGTTCGCTCGTTCGGCGACCTTCCCTCCCCGGCGCGGAAGTACCTCGACCGGTTGCAGGATCTGGCCGGCGTTTCGATCGGCGTCGTCTCGGTCGGGCCGGCGCGAGAGCAGAGCCTCACCGCCGAGGGGGGCGTGGCACAGTGAGTGAAGCGAACGTTGTGCGACCCCCGCCTGATCGATGAGGGTGCTCGTCGTCGGCGGCGGAGCCCGTGAGCACGCGCTCATCTGGCGCATGGCGGAGAACCCGACGATCGACAAGCTGTTCGCGGCGCCCGGGAACGCGGGCATGGCCAAGGACGCCGAGTGTCTTCCGGTTGCGCTCGACGACGTCACCGGGATCGCCGATCTCGTCGATCGGCAGCGGATCGACCTGACCGTGGTCGGCCCGGAGATCCCGCTCGTGGCCGGACTGGCGGACGAGCTCCTCGCGCGTGGCCGGCTCGTGTTCGGTCCGACGAGGGACGCGGCCAGGCTGGAGGGTTCGAAGTCGTGGGCGAAGTCGCTCTGCGAGCGGTACGGCATCCCGGCCGCGCGTTCCCGCACGGCGACCACGATGGAGGGCGCGCTCGAGGCGCTCGACGAGTTCGAGGGGCCGCACGTGGTGAAGGCCGACGGCCTCGCGGCCGGCAAAGGCGTTGCCATCCTCGCGGACCGCGACGAGGCGACGGCCTGGCTTCGGGCAGCGATGGAACGGCGCACGTTTGGGGCGGCTGGAGCCTCGGTCGTGATCGAGGAGTTCCTCTCCGGAACCGAGGTATCGGCGTTCGCGCTCTCCGACGGGCGGGACGTGTTGCCGCTTACGTTCGCGCAGGACTTCAAGCGCGTGGGCGACGGCGACGCCGGGCCCAACACCGGAGGGATGGGGGCGTACTCACCGGTGCCGTTCGTCGGCGACGTGACGGCAGACGAGATCCTGAACGACGTGCTCGTTCGCACCGTACGCGCGATGGATTCCGAGGGCGCACGCTATGCCGGCGTGTTGTATGCCGGACTGATGCTCACCGACCAGGGTCCCAAGGTGCTCGAGTTCAACGCGCGGTTCGGCGACCCAGAGACGCAGGTGATCGTTCCGCGGCTCGGCTCCGATCTCGCCGAGTTGTGCCTCGCGTGCGCCGAGGGGAACCTCGCCCTCTACAAGACGAACCTGTCCCCTCAGTCGTGCGTGACCGTCGTGCTCGCGTCGGGGGGCTATCCCGACACTTACGAAACGGGGTT
Source organism: Actinomycetota bacterium (assembly GCA_036280315.1). GTDB lineage: Bacteria > Actinomycetota > UBA4738 > UBA4738 > HRBIN12 > CALGFI01. Next base: position 977 of record DASUQY010000137.1, on the reverse strand, counting down.
CGAGATCGAGGGGCTCGCTGAGGCCGAAACGGTCGAGGGCGCGCTCATCTTCCACGCCGGCACCGCGGAACGCGGGGGTAGAGTGGTCACCGCGGGGGGGCGTGTCTTGTCGGTCGGCGCGCTCGGGGACGATGTCGCGGAGGCGAGGGCCCGGGCGTACGAGGCGGTGTCGCGCATCTCGTTCGACGGAATGCGCTTTCGGAGCGATATCGCGGCGAAGGCGGCGGAAGGGGGGAGGGCGTGAACGGCGAGGCCCCGCAGGTCGGCGTGCTCGTCGCCTCCCCGGCGGAGCTCGCCGTGATGCAGCAGGCCACCGCGATCCTGGAGAAGCTCGAGATCCCCCACGAGATCCGCGTGATGTCGGTCGCCCGGAGCCCCGATCTCGTCGACGAGTACGCGCGCACGGCGTTCGACCGCGGCCTCAAGGTGGTCGTGTGCACGACCGGCATCTCGGGCCATCTCGCGTCCGCCGTCGCGGCGCGAACGATCCTCCCCGTGATCGGGGTGCCCGTCACGAGCGATCAGATGGGTGGCGAGCAGTCGCTCTACGTCACGGCTCAGATGCCGAGCGGCGTCCCGGTGGCAACCGTCGGGGTCGACGCCGCCGTCAACGCCGCCGTCCTCGCCGCGCAGGTCGTCGGGGTGGGCGATCCGGACGTGCAGAAGCGGCTGTGGCGGTTCAAGGATGACCTGGCGGAGGGCCTCCGGCTGTGACCCTCCGCGAGATGTGATCTCGCGGTACGCCCTTCCCCCGATGGCGGCCCTGTGGTCCGATGACGCCCGCCTGCGCCACTGGCTGGAGATCGAGATCCTCGCTGTCGAGGCGTGGGCTCGGCTTGGCGTCGTGCCCGAGGCCGACGCGCGTCAGGTGCGTGAGCGCGCCGCGTTCGATCCGGCCCGCGTCGAGGAGCTCGAACGGGTCACCAAGCACGACGTGGCCGCGTTCGTGCAGGACGTGGCCGAGTCGGTCGGCCCGG
>DASUQY010000136.1:0-2611 GCA_036280315.1 Actinomycetota bacterium | reverse complement strand
AGGCGTTGTGGGTCGTCGCGTAGTGCGTTAGCGAGCCGTCTCCCGCTCCTGGATCCCGCATTCCCACTTCGACAGGCCGGCCCAACGGCCTTCTCGCTCGTGCTCGCCGGGGAGCTGCACGCGGGTGCACGGCGCGCACCCGATCGACGCATAGCCCAGGTCGTACAGCGGGTTGTGCGGCAGGGCGTGCTCCTTCAGGTACGCCCACGTATCGCGACGCGACCACGTTGCAACCGGGTTGATCTTCACGATCCACCGGCCGTTCTCGAACTCGTACCGATCGACGATGGGAGCACGGGCGCGCGTCGGCGACGAATCGCGACGGAACGCCGTGATCCACGCCTCGTACCCTCGGAGCGCGGCGAGCATCGGCTGAACCTTGTTGATGTCGCAGCAGCGTTCGGGATCCCGTTCGTACAGCCGCGGGCCGAAGGCCGCCGCTTGTGACGCGACGGTGTGTTTCCCGACGACGTCCACGACATTCAGCCCCAGTTGCTCGGTGAGACGAGCCTTGAACGCGAGCGTCTCCGCGAACTGGAACCCCGTCTCCAGGAACAGGATTGGAACGTCGGAGCGGAACTCGCTCGCGATGTGCATCACGCACGTGCCCTCGGCCTGGAACGCCGACGCGATGGCGATCGGCTCGAGGCCGGACTCGGAGAGCGCCCAGCGAACGACCTCTCGTGGATGTGCGCGTTCAAACCGTTCGTTGAGGTCGCGGACGTCCGAGTCAGATAGGAGGGTTCGGGACATAGGGAAGTCTCCCCGTAGGTGCGGGAAGTATAGGCGCGCACATCGAACGGCGGCGGCCCAGAGTTTGCGGTCGGATCGTCGCCGCTATGCTGACGCCCCCCATGGAGCCCAAGCCATCCCAGTCGATCGCGCCGCACGGCGGAACGCTCGTCGACCTGCTCGTATCGGAGCGTGACCGCGACAAGCTCGCCGACGAGGCACGCAACTTCCCGAAGCTCACGGTGAACGAGCGAGAGCTGTCGGATCTCGAGATGCTGTCGATCGGCGCGCTCTCGCCGCTGAAAGGCTTCCAGGGCAAGGCGGAGTACGACTCCATCCTCGACTCGATGCACCTGCCGAACGGTCTGCCGTGGACGATTCCCGTGACGCTCTCGCTCACCGACGAGGAGGCGAAGCGGATCGGCGGGACGGAGGCCGTCACGCTCGTACCGGGCGAGACGGCGGAACCGCTCGCGATCCTCGAGGTCGACGAGGTCTTCAAGCGCGAGCGAGAACGTGAGGCGCAGGCGGTGTTCGGCACACAGGACCTCGCGCATCCCGGCGTCAAGGCGCTGAACGACGCGGGTGATCTGTGCGCCGCAGGCGAGCTCCGAGTGCTGCGGTTGCCGGAACACGAAGACTTCAGCCAGTACCGGCTCACGCCGGCCGAGACACGCGCGGAGTTCACGCGGCGCGGGTGGCGGACCGTTGTCGGGTTCCAGACGCGGAACCCGATCCACCGCGCGCACGAGTACCTTCAGAAGTGCGCGCTCGAGATCGTCGACGGCCTGCTCGTTCATCCGCTCGTTGGCGCGACGAAGGGCGACGATGTGCCGGCGGACGTTCGGATGCGCTGTTACGAGGCGTTGTTCGACGGTTACTACCCCAAAGACCGCGCAATGGTCACCGTGTTCCCGGCGGCGATGCGCTACGCCGGTCCGAAGGAAGCGATCTGGCACGCCATCGCGCGGAAGAACTATGGATGCACGCATTTCATCGTGGGTCGCGACCACGCCGGCGTCGGCGACTACTACGGGACGTACGACGCGCAGCGGATCTTCGAACGATTCGACCCCGGCGAGCTGGGGATCACGCCGCTGATGTTCGAGCACTCCTTCTGGTGCAACCGGTGTGAGGGGATGGCGTCGCCGAAGACGTGTCCTCACGGTGATGAGGACCGCGTCTCGCTTTCCGGGACGAAGGTCCGAGAGATGTTGCGCGCGGGTGAGCGGCCACCCCCCGAATTCAGCCGGCCCGACGTCGCCGACATCCTGATCGAAGCGATGCGCGCCGGCTAAGCGCGGTTGCGCCCGCGCGCACCCATGCTTGCCCGAGCCCGAACGCGTTCGGTACTCTGCGGCCGCCTGAGCGCGGCCGACGAGCCGAAGGGGGTGCGGACGACCGCTCGCAGGAATCGGTTCTCATCACTGATTCCCCTGGCCCTCGTGGCGGGGCTCCTCGGCCTCTCTCCCGCGCTCGCCGACACGCAAGAGGAGCTCGATCGCGCCAAGGCCGACCTCGCCGACGTCCAGGCCGAGCTCGATCGAGCCACCACGGCGTGGCACTCGGCGATCGTTCGTCTCGAAGCGACGAAGACAGAGATCGCCCAGGCCCACGATCGGATCGGCGATCTGGAGCTCCAGCTCGAGCGCATCGACGCTCGGCTCGCACGGAGAGCCGTCGCGGCGTTCACGAACGGGCCGGCGACGACGATCGACATCCTGCTCTCGTCCTCGTCGTTCACCGAGTTCTCAGACCGCTTGGAGTTCCTGGGCAGCGTGGCACAGGACGACGTGGATCTGACGATCGAGCAACAGGTTCTGCAGGATCAGCTCCGAAGTCAGCGTGAGGATCTGCAGGTGCTGTCCGAGCGGCAGGC
>DASUQY010000135.1:0-2491 GCA_036280315.1 Actinomycetota bacterium | reverse complement strand
TCGGTCCGGGTCTCGGCGAACGACGTGTCCGAGCTGATCCTCGTAGACGTCGCGTTGCGGTAGCGATCCTCACTCCTCGGGATCGTCGGTCAGGTCGATCGGGAACGGCAGGGCGATCGGGTCGTACGAAGGCGATCGTCCCTGCTCGTCGAACCGGTCCAAACCGAACCCGCTCACATCGACGACGCTCGTCCGGCCTTTGACCGCCAGGTCGGCCGCGACCTTCGCGACGGCGGGTCCCCACATCATCCCGTGACCGGCGGCCGACGCGACAACCGTCCCGTCGACCCTCTCTCCGTCCCCCGTGATGAGCGGCCCGAGGATCGGCAGGTGGTCGGGCGTGTAGTCGATCGTCGCCGCCCACACCTTTCGGATGCCGAGGTCGCCGGTCACCGGAACGAATCGCCGCAACCGTCGCTGCATCTTCCTCAGGTACGTCCAGTCGATCGTTCGCGCTCGTCCTGGCCTCTCGTCCGGGTTGCTCATGCCCCACAGCAAGCCGCCCTCCTCGAGCCGCCAGTACAGCCCGGCGCCGACGTCGAAAACCATCGGAAGCCGCTCGACGCCGAACGCCTCGTGCGGCTCCGAAACGGCCACCTGATGGCGCGCGCCCCCGGCCGGGATCGACGCGCCGGCGATCCTCCCTACCGCGCGGAGCGCGGGCCCGCCGGTGAGGATCACGCGTTCGGTCGCGATCGGGCCGGCGCTCGTATCGACGCCGACGACACGCGGACCTGAGCGACGAAGTCCGGTGAACGCGGTCCGCTCGCGCAGATCGATCCTCGAGCGCTGCATCGCGAGCGAGTACGCGCGTACGTTGCGCGGCGGATCGATGTGTCCGTCGGTCGCGACGTACGAGGCGCCGCGGAACCCGTTCGGCGCCAGTGTCGGGTTGAGCTCGACGGCCTCGTCGACGCCGAGCCATCGCGCGTCGAGCTCGTCCGCGCGCTGCATCGCCACGCGCTCGCGTCCCTCGCGTTCGTCCCTGCTGGTCACGGCGAGGAGGAGGTAGCCGAGCTCGCGGAACCCGGAATCGGTGCCCAGCAGATCGTGCTGTCGGTTGTAGAAGTCGATCGACCATCGGCCCAGGGCAACGGTTTCGCGCGTCCCGCCTTGCGCCCGAACGATCCCGGCGGCACGGCTGCTCGCTCCCTGTCCGGCGAGGTCGCGTTCGATCACGACGACGCCCTTGGCGCCGTTCTGCCTGGCGAACCACGATGCCCACCCGCCGACCGTGCCGGCGCCGACGACGACGACGTCGGCGACGTCGCGCGTGTGCCTTTCGCCGGTAGCCGTCACGTTGAGGCCGACCCCACGACGTTCGCTTCGCTCACCGGCCCGGCACGCACGTCGGCGCGCATCCTACGCACTCGCCGTACGCTTGCGCCATGCGTACAGACGAGCGTCGGCGGGACGCGCCGCCCCTGCCGCGGCGAACGCTCGCCGAGGAGACGCTGGTCGTGCTCTCCCTGTCGCTGCTCGCGAGCGCCGTGTTCGCGATCCTCACACTGTTCGAGTTCCCCGTGGAGGGCGCACGCGTCGCGTCGGTCTCGCAGAGCACGATGCTCGCGCGGCAGGTGCTCGGATCGCTGTTCGGGCTCGCCCCGGTGTGGCTCGTCGTGTACCTGGTGCGCCGAAGCGGCGAGGGCATTCGTGCGCTCGGCCTTCGCGCCGACCGAGTACGCGACGACGTGCTGCACGGCATCGCGTTGTTCGCAGTCGTCGGATTCGCCGGCATCGGGGTGTACCTCGCGGCGGTTGAGCTCGGCGTGAACCGGTTCGTCGTCCCGGTGCCGCCGTTGGGGCACTGGTGGACGGTGCCGGTGCTCGTGCTGAACGCCATCGAGGCGGCGCTGCTGGAGGAGGTCGTGGTCGTCGCCTACCTCATCACGCGGCTGCGGCAGCTCGGTCTCACGGAGAGCGCGTCGGTCGGCGCGAGCGCCCTGTTGCGTGGGACGTACCATCTGTACCAGGGGTGGGGTGGGTTCCTCGGCAACCTGGCGATGGGAGCGCTCTTCGGAACCGTCTTTTCGAGGACAAGACGAGTGTGGCCGATCGTGGTCGCGCACCTTCTGCTCGACGTCGCCGCCGGCCTCGGCTACATCCTTTTCCGACAACACTTGCCGGGCTTCGAGTGATGGGGGCGCTCGCGAACGGCGTCGATCTGTCGAACGCGCTCCGCCGGACGGCCTCCAACGGGTTCTCGCACCTCGACGACGTGCTCGACGAGCGATTCGCAGCCGAGCTGTGGGACGAGATCCGCGGCGGGCCGCTCCGAACGATGTCCGGCGAGTTCGGAACGGCGAAGGTTCGCATGGAGATCGACGGGTTCGACGTCGAGTCGCCGTTCGGCGGCTTCCCGTGCATTCAGTCGCTGGTGGGCGAGATTGCCAAACGCGTCCGCACGGACGGCAAAGGCGTGCGCGGCTTGGCGACGTGGCGGCCGAACGAGGCGGGAGTGGGTGTGTATCGGCCCGGCTCCGTCGGGGTG
>DASUQY010000134.1:0-8519 GCA_036280315.1 Actinomycetota bacterium | reverse complement strand
GCACGCATCATCGCGTCGACGCTCGCCGACATGCACTCGGCGATCACGGGCGCGATCGCGGCGCTCAAAGGCCCGCTACACGGCGGCGCGAACGAAGAGGCGATGAAGATGCTCGAGGAGATCGGATCGCCGGATCGAGCCGAGGCGTACGTGAAGGATCGCCTCGCGCGCAAGGAGAAGATCATGGGGTTCGGTCACGCGGTGTACCGGACGATGGACCCTCGAGCCCGCATCCTGAAGCGCCTGTCGAAGGAGACCGGCGAGCGCCACGGCGACCTGCGCTGGTACGAGATATCCGAGGAGGTCGAACGCGCCGCGCTCCACGAGAAGGGCCTGAACCCGAACGTCGACTTCTACGCGGCCAGCGTGTACCACGTGCTCGGCATACCCACGGACCTCATGACGCCGATCTTCGCGGTGGCGCGCATGGCCGGGTGGACGGCGCACGTCCGCGAGCAGTATGCCGACAACCGGATCATCAGGCCGTCGTCCGAGTACATCGGTCCACGCGACCAGGTCTGGGTACCGATCGAGGAACGAGGATGATGATCGAGCAGTACGACGAGTGCGCGTAGGCCGTTCTCATCGGCTTCTCGACGGGTCGTCGTCGATCGCACGGTCGCCGGGCGACGGGCGCGGCAACAGGTCCGCCCGTTCGATGACGCGCCGCACGGCGTGCTCGTGTCCGAGGCCGATCACGTGGACCCCGGCGATGTCCGGCACCTCTCGCAGTCGCATGACCAGCTCGACGCACTGTGCCGTCCCAATGGCCTCCGCTTCCGCTTCCGTCGCATCGTCGAGCGCCGCGAGCAGGGGCTGCGGGACCGAGACGCCGGGGAGATGGTCGTTCAAGAAATGCGCCTGCTTCGCGCTCCGGATCGGCGCCACGCCGACGAGCACGGCCGCTCGTTGGGGGATCCCACGAGTGCGAACGACGTCCACCCACGCCAGCAGCGCCTCGAGGTCGTACGTGATCTGCGTGACGACGAAGGCTCCGCCCGCGTCGAGCTTCGCTTCCAGCCGAGCGGGGTCGTAGTTCGGAGCAAGCGGACTGTCCGCCACGCCGACGAAGTAGCGCGGGGGCTCGTCGATCGCGTGGCCCGGCAGGAGACGCCCTCGCGTGCGGAGCGCGGTTCCGAGCCGGATGAGCTCCGTCACATTGAGATCGTCCGCTGCCCTCGCGTCCGGATGATCGCCGACGGACAACGGGTCCCCGGTGAGGCAGAGCAGATTGCGCGCGCCGAGTGCCCACGCGCCGAGGAGATCGGCGGTGAGCGCGAGCCGGTTCCGGTCGCGAACGGTCAGCTGCACGGTGGGCTCGAGTCCCGCTCGCGCCGTCGCAGCCACGCCGGCAAGTGGCGACATGTGCGCGCTCGCCGCGGGGTTGTCCGTGACGTTGACCGCGTCGGCGTACCCGACGAGTCCGCGCGCCTGCTCGGTCAGTGACGTGAGATCGCCAGATCGCGGGGGCACGACTTCAGTCGTGACGGCGAACCGGCCGGAACGAACGATCGCCTCGAGCCTGCTCGAGGAGCGCGGTGTCAACGGACGCCGATCGCGGCCTCGGCGGCGGCCACGGTGTTCAACAAGAGCATCGCCGTCGTCATGGGACCCACGCCACCGGGAACGGGCGAGATCGCGCCGGCGACCTCCTTCACCTCATCGAACTTCACGTCGCCGACCAGTCCTGTCTCGGTCCGATGCACGCCGACGTCGATCACCACGGCTCCCGGCTTCACCATGTCCGCGGTGATGAGCTGAGGAGTCCCGGCGGCCGCGACGAGGATGTCTGCGCGACGCGTCTGCGAGGCGAGGTCGCGCGTCCTCACGTGACAGATCGTGACGGTCGCGTTCCCGCGGATTGAGTCCTGCGCGAGCATGATCGATAGCGGGGCACCGACCAGCTCGCCGTAGCCGACGACGACGACCTCGGCGCCCTCGAGCTCGACTCCGCTGCGCAGGAGGAGCTCGACGATCCCGTACGGCGTCGCCGGCGGGAACGATGGGTCGCCCCGAACCATGAGACCCACGTTCAGCGGGTGCAGTCCGTCGACGTCCTTGGCCGGGTCGATGGTCGTCTGGACGGCCAGCTCACTGATGTGCCGCGGCACCGGCAGCTGAACGATGATGCCGTGGATCTCGGGATCGCGGTTCAGCCGGCGGATCGTGGCGAGGAGCTCGCCCTGTGTGACGAACGCAGGCAGGTCCACCTGCTCGGATCGGATGCCGACGTCGGCGCTCGCCTTGTGCTTCGAGCCGAGGTAGATGCGCGAGCCCTCGTCGTCCCCGACGAGAACCGCCGCGAGTCCCGGTTGGACGCCTCGGTCGACAATCGCCATCACCCGCTCGGCGATCTCGGTTCGGATCTGCGCGGCGATGGCTCGTCCGTCGAGGATGCGCGCGGTCACGGGCGGACATCCTATCGACGCCCCGAACCGCTGCGGCCGAACGGGTTTCGGCGGGGTAAGGGGGCGCAAGAAGCGACCGCGATGCGCGAGCGTTCGTCTCCCGCAAAAAAGGATCTAGTGGCGGAAGTGGCGCCGTCCCGTCACGACGACGGCCATGCCGCGCGCCTCGGCGACGGCGAGGACTTCCTCGTCTCGGATCGAACCGCCCGGATGGATGATCGCCGTGACACCGGCGTCCGCAGCGACCTCCACGGCGTCGGCGAACGGAAAGAACGCGTCGCTGGCCATCGCGGCACCTTTGGCCCGGTCGCCGGCCTTCCGCGCAGCGAGCCATGACGCGTCCACCCGCGACATCTGACCCGCGCCCACGCCGACGGTGGCGCCCTCGTTCGTCAGGACGATCGCGTTCGACCGAACGCGCGCGGCGACCGTCCACGCGAGCATCAGGTCCGCCCATTCCTCCACGGACGGCTCCCTGGCCGACACGACCTCGGCGTCTTCGCGCCGCATTCGTACGTCATCGCGGTCCTGGACCAACGCACCTCCGCGGACCGCGCGGATCTCGAGGCCGCCCGGTTTCGGCAGGGGCGCTTCGACGACCCGAAGCGACTTCCGATCGCCGAGCGCCGCGAGCGCGTCGTCGGTGAACGACGGCGCAACGACGACCTCCGTGAAGACCTCGCGCATCGCGTCTGCCGCTCGCTCGTCGCAGACCACGTTGAAGGCGACGATGCCACCGAACGCCGACACCTGATCCGATTCGAACGCCGCCGCGTACGCGCTCGCCGCGTCGTCCCGGACGGCGGCGCCGCAGGGATTGTTGTGCTTCACGATCACACACGCCGTCTGCGGCAGGTCCGCGGCGAGACCGAACGCGGCATCGACGTCGAGCCAGTTGTTGAACGACATCTCCTTACCCTCGATCAGCACCCGCGCGCCCTCGAGAACGCCCGAACTCGCCGACTCCCGGTAGAGCGCTCCTCGCTGATGTGGGTTCTCGCCGTAACGAAGGTCGGTCACCTTCTCCAGGGAGAGTCCGACGAACGGAGCCATGCCCTGCGAGGTCTGCGCGAACCACTCCGCGACGGCGACGTCGTACGCGGCGGTGTGGGCGAACGCCTCGGCTGCGAGCGCCCGGCGCGTTTCGTCGCTCACGCCCCCGCTTGCGCCGATCTCGCGGAGGACGTCGCGGTACGAGCCCGGATCGACGACGACCGCGACTGAGGCGTGGTTCTTGGCTGCGGCGCGAACCATCGCCGGGCCACCGATGTCGATGTTCTCGATCACCTCGTCGACATCCCCACCGCGCGAAACGGTCTCGCGGAACGGATACAGGTTCACCACCACGAGGTCGAACGGCTCGATGTCGTGATGCGCGAGCTCCTCATCGTGCTCGTGCTTCCGGCGATCCGCGAGGATCCCCGCGTGGATCCGCGGATGGAGCGTCTTCACTCGTCCGCCGAGCATCTCGGGAAACCCCGTCACGTCCTCGACCGGCGTGACGGTGACGCCGGCGTCTCGGAGCGTCGTAGCGGTACCACCGCTCGAGACGATCTCGACGCCACGGTCCGATAGCTCCCGCGCGAGCTCCACGATTCCCGCCTTGTCGTACACGGCGAGCAGCGCGCGGCGCACCGGGCGAACGGCGCTCACACCGGCACCTCCACGCCCGGCTGAGCGCACGCGGGAGCTCCTCGGCGGCTGAGTGTCACGCGGGCGCCTTCTCCAGCACCCGGACGATGCGTCCTTCGATCGTGATGCGGCCCTCGACGAGCGCGCGGATCGCAGCCGGCAGCAAACGGTGCTCCGCGTCGTGCACCCGTTCCTCGAGGGAATCCCAATCGTCGCCCGGAAGAACGGGAACGGCGTCCTGGAAGACGATCGGCCCATGATCGACCTCCTCGTCCACGAAATGCACCGTGACGCCGGTGAGCTTGACACCCCACGCGAGCGCGTCGGCGACCGATGTCGTTCCGGGGAATGCCGGGAGCAGCGCGGGGTGGACGTTCAGGATCCTGCCGGCGAACGCGCGGACGACGTCGGGACCCACGATCCGCATGAACCCGGCGAGCGCCACGACGTCGATCGAGCGCGCAAGGAGGATCTCGAGGAGCGTGCGGTCGAACGAGACGCGGTCGTCGTGGGCGGACGGATCGAGAAAGACGGTCTCGATCTCGTGCGAACGCGCGCGCTCGAGCGCGCGTGCGTTCGCACGATCGCTCACCGCGAGGACAACCCACGGACCGACGACGGGATCGTCGAGCAGGGCCTGCAGGTTGGTGCCCTCCCCCGACGCAAGAACGGCGACGCGCGCGTCCGCCACGGCGCGCACGCTAGGCACCTCGTCGAAAAGCGTCAAACGACCGCAGTTGAATATCGCGCACGGCCGTGACCGTCGGAGCCCCGTCGCTCGGGAAGGAAACAACGCGGGCGGTACGCTTCGACCGTGGTGACCGAGGAACGCGCGTCGCGCGGGGCCGAACGCTGCCGGTCGCATCCATCGCGAGCGTCCGTCGCGACGTGCGACCGATGCGGGCGCCCGTTGTGTCTGGGATGCGCCGTTCCGGTGCGAGGCCGCGTGCTTGGTCCCGAGTGCCTAGAGGCGGCGATCGGGCCGGACCCCTCGCTTCCCGAGGTCCCGGAGCGTGATCCGGCGCAGCGCGCGCGGGTCGCGACGACCGTCGCCTTCGCCGTCGCGGTCATCTCAACGGCGTTGCCGTGGAGCCGTTTCGGGGCGGGTTCGGACGTGCTCGGCGCATGGAGCGACGCACCCGCATGGTCGATGGTGGCAGCTATTGCCGCCATCCTCGGGCTCGTGATCTCGCTCGTCGGATCGTTCACACGGCGCGCGCCGCCCGTCCGCGACGTGCTCGCAACGCTCGCTGGTCTGGCAGTCGCAGCGGCCTGCGTGCTGGCGTTGGTTCGGCCACGGCCGTTCACCTCACCGTGGCTCGGCCCGTGGATCGCCCTCGGCGCGGGCCTCGCGGCGACGATCGCCGCCATCGATGCCCGCATTCGCTCGCGTGGCCGCATCGGCGTTCATGTTTGACTCGCCATCAGGCACGGTGTTCGATAGGCGGGTTGCCGGGCGGCCGGTGGGTAGCCCGCGAAAGGAGTGTCATGTCGCAGACCGGTTTTGACATCTCGAAGCTGTCGACGGCGAGCAAGATCCTGCTCGGCGCCGGCGCCCTCTATCTGATCGATCTTCTCCTCGCCTGGCAGCGGGTCTGCTTCGTCGGCCAGTGCGTCACGGCAAGCGGGATCGAGGGCATCGGCGTGCTGAACCTGTTGCTCGTCATCGCCCTCCTCGTTTGGGAGGGCCTCGCGCTTGCGAACATGGAGATCAACGCCCCCCGCGCGCTCATCAGCGCAGGGCTCGCGGCGGGGATCTTGCTGTTCACCATCCTGAAGATCATCGTCGACAACGATTCCATCTACATCTTCGCGTGGATCGGCCTGCTGCTCGCGCTGGCGATCGGCTACGGCGGCTGGATGCGCTGGCAGGAGCACCAGGCGGGCGCGACGACCGGCGGCACGACGATGGGGCCGCCGCCGACGGATACCGGCGGTTTCACCAGCTGACATCACGGCCCCGTCGCGTTTCGGCCTCCGTCGAGGCTCGCTTCGGTTGGCGTTCGAGTGCGTGAGGTCGTCGCCGCACCGACCGCACCGCCGACGCATCCCCAGACGATCGCGAGCGCCGTCCCCGTGAGCGCGTCAGGACCGAACAGGACCCATCCCGCGTTGCTTCCGCCCGCGGCGCCGTAGGTGATCACGACCGTCGAGAGGAGCGAGCCCGCAGCGACGAGCGCGGCGAAGACGAGCCCGCTCGCGGCGCCGATGGGCAACCCCTTCCGACCGGCGCGCTCCGAGACCGCGGCAGCGTGGCGCCCGCCCAGGAGCGTCGCCAGGGCGGGGACGAGAAGAAAGGCGAGGTATAGGTCCGGCAGTTGTCGCGACGGGAGCCCGTCGTCGCCGACCGGCAGGAGAAGACCGTTGTCGGAGGCTGGCGCTTGGAGTCCGGCGAATCGTCCATAACAGAGCAGATCCGCGTCGATGTCTCCGCGGATCACATCGCAGCCGCCCATCGCCGGCACGAGCGTCCACATCGCCTCGTTCGGTAACACGGCGACGTGATGCGCGAATGCGGCAACACCGATATCCGGGCGGTCGAACACCGCCCTCCAGTAGCTCGCCGTTGACGGCGTGAGGAACGCAACGGCGTCGTCGGCTTGCGCTACACCGGCGACGAACAATCCGCCGATCGACAGCGCGACGCCGAGGACGAACATCCGCCACCCTCCCGCGATCGCGGCGCGAGCGGCTCGCAGCCGAACCGTCGCCTCTGCGCTCGCTAACGCAGAGGCGACGCCGCCAGACGCGCCGGCGGCCGCCGCGAGACAGAACGGGAACACGAGCGCCTGCCAGGCCGAGAGCGACACGCGCAGATCCGGGGACGAGAACCCGCCGATGCGAAGCGACGTCCGGACCTCGACCAGCAACGCGAGTGCGAAGACCAATGCGGCGTACGCCGGCGCAACCGCCGCTCCGAACAACATCCGTCGAGAAACGGTCCCGCCGGCCCGTTGGGCGACGGAGCGACCACTCCGGAACACCAGCCACAACCCGAAGGCGGTGACCGCGAGCAACGCGACTCCAATCGAGACGGATGTCGAGCCCGAACCGCCCGCCATCGACGCGTCGTCGGGGGCACGAACCTCGATGGCAACGTGGTTGAACGCGCCGACGTAGATCGCGCCGATCCTCGCGGTCGTGACGGCCGAGGGACCGGTCCCGGCAACGATCCGTGCACCGAACGCGAGGGCTTGCCCGATCGCCGCGAGCACGAGGAACGCCTCGGCGCCTCGCGCGAGCGCTTGACCGAGGTGGCGGAGGCCACCCCGGTTCACGACAGCGCGACCTGGACCAGCTCGGCGACCTCGGTCGGCGTGCGCGCCACCTTCACCCCGGCCGCCTCGAGCGCCTCCGCTTTGGCCTGCGCCGTGCCGCTCGACCCCGTCACGATCGCGCCGGCGTGGCCCATCCGTTTCCCCGGGGGCGCCGTGAACCCCGCGATGTAGCCGACCACGGGCTTGCCGACACTTTCGGAGATGAACGTAGCCGCGCGCTCCTCGTCGTCGCCGCCGATCTCGCCGACCATGACGACGATCTCCGTGTCGGGATCGTCGGAGAACATCGCGAGTGCGTCGATGAAGCCGATCCCATGCACCGGATCGCCGCCGATCCCGATGCACGTCGATTGCCCGAGATGGCGTCTCGTGAGCTCGTGAACGATCTGATACACAAGCGTTCCCGATCGCGAGACGAGTCCGACGCGCCCGGGCGTGCACACCTCGCCGGGGATGATCCCCACGTTCGCCTCGCCGGGCGAGATGACGCCGGGGCAGTTCGGGCCGACGAGGACCGAGGAACGCCCATCGAGGTAGGCGCGCACCTCGGCCATCTCGCGGACGGGAATGCCCTCAGTGATGGCGACGACGACGCCGATCCCCGCGTCGACAGCCTCCAGGATTGCATCGGCGGCGAACCGTGGTGGGACGAAGATCATCGACGTGTTCGCGTCCGTCTCGCGGGCGGCGTCGGCGACCGTCTCGAACACCGGAATGCCGTCGACGTCCTGCCCGCCTTTCCCGGGAGTCACGCCCGCAACGACGTTCGTTCCGAAGTCGCGGTTGCGACGGGTGTGGAATGTCCCCTCGTTGCCCGTGATGCCCTGGACGAGCATTCGAGTGTCCCGCCCGACGAGGACGCTCACGGTGAGCTCGCGGGCGCACGAACGGCCGTCACGCCGCAGCGCCACTCGCGAGGGCCGCAGCCAGTTGGGCGGCCTCGATCATCGTCGCAGCGGACACGATGTTCGGATGCTGCGCGTCGGCGAGGATCTTCCGGCCCTCGGCTGCATTGGTCCCGTCGAGCCGAACCACGATCGGAACCTTCGGCTGGACGCGTTCGAGCGCCTCGAGCACGCCTCGTGCGACCAGGTCGCCGCGGGTGATCCCGCCGAAGATGTTGATCAATACCGAGCTGACCGCCGGGTCGGACAGGACGACCTCGAGCGACGTGGCCATCTGATCGGCGCTCGCCCCGCCA
>DASUQY010000133.1:0-3290 GCA_036280315.1 Actinomycetota bacterium | reverse complement strand
GTACAAGCGGGCCATCGCGCCGACGGCTCCGTCGAGCGTCGCCGAGAAGAACATCGTCTGGCGATCCTTGGTGATGCGCCCGACGATCTGATCGACCTGGGGCTGGAACCCCATGTCGAGCATTCGGTCCGCCTCGTCCAGGACGAGGATCCGAACATTGCCCAGATCGACGAGCCGACGTTCCGCGAGGTCCCGTAGCCGGCCGGGCGTCGCGACGAGCACGTGTGCTCGCCTGATATCGCGTGCTTGCTCGCGCACCCTGGTACCGCCGTACGCGACGCCCACGCGAAGGCCCTTCGCTTTCGCGACGGGGTCGAAGTCGTCGGCGACCTGCTGCGCGAGCTCACGTGTCGGGACCAGGACGAGGGCGACCGGCGCGGCTTCTTCGGCACGCACTCGCTCCACGATCGGTAGCGCGAACGCGAGCGTCTTGCCCGAGCCCGTTCGCGAACGGGCGAGGATGTCGCGACCGGAGATCGCGTCGGCGATCACAAGAGACTGGACAGGGAACGGTGTATCGATGCCAAGCGCGCTCAGCGCCTCGACGACTGGTTCGGACACGCCGAGCTCGGCGAAGGTAGCAGTGGGCACGTTCTCTCCTTACTTGCACCGGCGGTTCACGCGCGGGCGATCGTGGGGAGGTTTCGATCTTGGCCCCGAGACCGCCTAAAGGAGGAACGAGGGGGAGGAGCGGAACCTCACAGGACGGCCACGCCGTCCTTGGCACTCACAGTACCAGGAGCGCTTCACCGGACGACGAGCGCGACCATCGCGAAGTGGCAAGCGGCGGCCGCGACCTGGAAGGCGTGCCACACCTCGTGGTAGCCGAACGTCGCGGGGCGAGGGTCGGGACGACGCCTCGCGAGCACGATCGCGCCCCCCGTGTAGAGGAGCCCTCCGGCAATCATCAGAACGGCACCGGCCAGCCACATTGCGTCCACGAGTTGCGGGAGCGCGACGACGGCCAACCAACCAAGCGCCATGTACAGCACCGCGCTCGCGACGCCGAGCCCGTCCGGACGCGCAAGCTTCAGCGCGACACCGACCGCGGCGCCGGACCACGCGATGGACAGCAGGACCGCCTCCCATGGCCCGCGCAGCGCGAGGACCGTTACCGGGGTGTAGGTTCCGGCGATCAACACGTAGATCATCGAGTGGTCGATGCTCTTCATGCGCACCCGCGCCCGCGGCGACCATCGACCGACGTGGTACGCGGCGCTGGCGCCGAACAGCGCAACAAGGCTCGCCGCGTAGATCGATGCCACGGCCGTCGCCACGGCGCCGCGCGCGATCAGCACGAGCGCGATCGCGGCCGGTAGGGAGACGAAGAAAGCGGCCTGATGAATCTTGCCTCGGAGGCGAGGCACCGATGCTTCCACTGCGGCCGATCCTACCGGCAAAACGTTCCGGTACCCTCCGGGCATGGCGCGCGACCTCGCCCGCAGACTGGCAGTCGCCAGGGGCGACGAGCCCGCCGATGTCGTGCTCCGCGGCGGCAAGGTGCTCTCGGTGTTCACGGGGGAGCTCGTCCCCGGGGACGTCGCCATCTCGGGCGAGTACGTCGCGGGCGTCGGCGATGGCTACGAGGCGTCTGATATCGCCGACGTCTCGGGCTTGATCCTTCTTCCCGGTCTCGTCGACGGGCACATGCACATCGAGTCGACCAAGCTGATGGTCGACGAGTTCGCTCGCGCTGCTCTCCCGTGGGGAACGACGACGGTCGTGCTCGATCCGCACGAGATCGCCAACGTCTTCGGCCTGGACGGCGTTCGGTCGATCCTCCGGAGCGCGGACCAGGTGCCGCTCGACTACTTCGTCATGGCGTCGTCGTGCGTTCCCGCCTCGCCCTTCGAGTCCAGCGCCGCGACCGTCACCGCCGATGACATCGCGCGATTTCTCTCCGAGGAACCGAACGCGATTGGGCTCGCGGAGATGATGGACTTCCCCGGTGTCGTCGGCGGAGCCGACGACGCCATCGCCAAGATCGAAGCCGCGGCCGGCCGGCAGATCGACGGGCACGCGCCGGGTCTTTCGGGACGCGCGCTGAACGCCTACCTCGCGGCCGGCGTCAGGAGCGACCACGAATGCACGACGTTCGAAGAGGCACTCGAGAAACGACGCCTCGGTATGTGGATCATGATCCGCGAGGGATCGGCGGCGAAGAACCTCGAGGCCCTTGTTCCGCTGGTGCGGCGCTTCGGCCCAACCAACTGCCTGCTCTGCACGGATGACCTCGAGCCGGATCATCTGCTCGAACAAGGTCACGTCAACGACCTCGTCCGCAAGGCCGTCGCCTGTGGCGTCGCACCCGCCGACGCGGTCGTCATGGCCACGCTGAACGCGGCGCGGTACCACCGCCTGTACGAGCACGGCGCCGTTGCCCCCGGTTACCTCGCAGACGTCATCGCCGTCCCGGACCTCGCGTCGTTCCGACCGGCGCGCGTTTGGAAGCGGGGACGCCTGGTCGCCGAGGACGGGCGGGCACTCCCCGTTCCGAAGGTCAACGCGCCGGACTGGATGCGGGGCAGCGTCCGCGTGCGTCAGCTCTCGGGTGGTGACTTCGCGATCGTCGCCAACGGGCCGGTCCGAGTGATCGGTGTCGAGGCCGGACAGATCGTGACGAAGGCGCTCCAGGACGAGCCCGGCCGCCGCAACGGAGTCGCGGCCGCCGATCCAGAACGCGACCTGGCGAAGATGGCCGTCGTCGAGCGTCACAAGAAGACGGGTCGTATCGGGCTCGGGTTCGTCCGCGGCTTCGGTCTCCGCCGCGGCGCGCTCGCGTCGACGCACGCGCACGACGCCCACAACGTCGTCGTCGTTGGAGTTGACGACGACGACATGGCCGCCGCGGTGAACAGGCTCCGCGAGATCGGTGGCGGTCAGGTCGCCGTGGCGGACGGCCGCGTCGTCGGCGAGGTCGCTTGCCCGATCGGCGGACTGATCTCGGACCGCCCGGTGGAGGAGGTCGCGTCGTCCGTGCACGCGATCGGCGTCACCGCGCGCGAACAGCTCGGGGCGACACTCCCCTCGCCGTTCATGGCCATGTCGTTCATGGCGCTGTCGGTCGTTCCCGAGTTGAAGTTGACCGATCGCGGCCTGATCGACGTCGATCGGTTCGAGATCGTCCCGCTCGAGGTCGGTTAACCCAAGAGCGAGCGAACGGTCTCGGCGATCTTCGACGCCGAGATTCCTGCCCACTCGCGCATCTCTTCTGGCTTGCCGGACCCCGGCATGTCACGAACCGCGATGACGTGCACTCGGCCGGCGATCTCACCTTCACTCGCGAGTGC
>DASUQY010000132.1:0-5618 GCA_036280315.1 Actinomycetota bacterium | reverse complement strand
CGTCGCGCATGTCTTCCGCCCCGGCATCGAGCGCGATCTCGAGCAACCCCTCTTCGTCCGGCGCCGACTCCTTCTCGATCTGGATCACGCCGCGCCGCTGGAACATCCACGCCGTACTCCCCGTCTCGCCGAGGTTCCCGCTGTTCCGCGTGAAGGCGTGCCGAACGTCCTGCGCAGTCCTGTTCCGGTTGTCGGTCAGCGTCTCCACGAACAGCGCTACGCCGCCCGGACCGTACCCCTCGTACGTGACCTCCTCGTACCTCGCCCCGCCCGCGAGCTCGCCGGTCCCCCGTTTGATCGCCCGCTCGATGTTGTCGACCGGCACCGACCCGTCTCGGGCCTTTTCGATCGCCGACGCAAGCGTCATGTTCGCCTTCGGGTCACCGCTCCCGCCCTCGCGCGCCGCGACCTCGACCGCCCGCAGCAACTTGGCGAACTCGTTGCTCCGTTTGGCGTCCTGTGCGCCCTTGCGCCGCTTGATCGTGCTCCACTTGGAATGACCGGACACGCGCCTACACCTTCCCCAGCAGGTACTCGTGCAGTCGCGTCTCGCCGACGAGCTCCGGATGGAACGAGGCGACGATCAACGAACCCTGCTCCAACACAACCGGCCGCCCGTCCAACGACGCGATGGCGCGGACGTCGGCTCCGACGTCCTCGACCACCGGCGCGCGGATGAAGACCCCGCGAACCTGGTGATCGACCCCCTCGACGTCGACGTCCGCCTCGAACGAATCGACCTGACGTCCGTACGCGTTCCGGCGAACGGTTACGTCCACCAAGCCCAGCAGCGGCTCGAGGCCGATCACACGCTTGGCCATGACGATCATTCCCGCGCACGTTCCGAGGATCGGCATTCCCTCGGAAGCCCGTTCGACGATGGGTCCAACCAATTCCGCGCTGCGCGCGAGCTTCGAGATCGTCGTGGACTCGCCGCCCGGGATCGCCAACGCGTCGACCCGCGACAGGTCTTCAGGAGTTCGGACCTCGACGGGCGACGCGCCGAGCTCGGCGAACACCCGCGCGTGCTCCCTGAAATCTCCCTGCAAAGCGAGCACTCCGGCCTTCATCACGCCTCCATGATAAGGAGCCGCCAGGTCGCGCTAGGCGGACACTGGGCGGCGGCCCTGGCGGAGGTGCCACCACCAGACGGCGCCGGCCACCGCGACCACGATGGCCGCGTTGAGGGCCGCGCGAAGCGCATCGCTGGCGCTGGTGCAAGAGTCAACGAGCACGTCGGACGGCTGGGCCGGACAGTCGGTCGCGAACGCCGCTTCGACGAGCGAGAACAGCGCGGCGATCACGCCGCCGAGCGTGACGCCGTACGCCATGAACGCCACTCCGTGGAAGTAGAGCGATCTCCCCCAGAATTCGCCATGAACGCCGAGGCCTTGCCGCCGCCTCGCCTGAACGAGATGCCACCACGCTGCAACGAACGCGGGAACCGCGAACGCCAGACCCTGGAGAAACCCTCGCACGGAGTCGCTGGTCTCGGTTCCCGGATCCGGGAGAACGACCCTCGAAGGGCGATCAGCGATGCGATCGTTCCGCCGATCACGAAGGCGAAAGCGACGATCGCGACCAGGTAGTAGTAGAGCTGCGAGATGACATAGGCAGCTCGACCGGTGAACCGTGGAGCGGCGTCGGGACTCGGCGGAAGTGGCTGTGGGCCCGTCAGCGTCACCAACCGCGCGTCTGGAGCAGGCCCTCCTCGCCGAGCTCCGCGATGTCGATCCCGTGCATCGGCTCGCCGAGCCCGTGCGAGACCTTCGCCAGCACGTCGGGATCTTGAAAGTGCGTGGTGGCCTCGACGATCGCGCGGGCACGGGGCGCGGGATCGGAAGACATGAAGATGCCCGATCCGACGAACACACCGTCGACGCCCAGCTGCATCATGAGCGCGGCGTCGGCCGGGGTGGCCAATCCGCCGGCGGCGAAGTTCACGACCGGCAACGTCCCCGCCTCGGCCACCATCCGAACGAGATCAACGGGCGAGCCGAGCTCCTTGGCCGCCGACACGTACTGCTCGGGCCGCAGCTGAGCGAGCGCACCGATCTCGCGAAGGATCGTCCGTTGATGACGAACGGCCTCCACGACGTTTCCCGTGCCCGCCTCGCCCTTCGTGCGGATCATCGCCGCGCCTTCGGCGATCCGCCGCAGCGCCTCCCCGAGGTTCCGTGCGCCGCACACGAACGGCACCGTGAACGCCCACTTATCGATGTGATGCTCCTCGTCGGCCGGCGTGAGGACCTCGGACTCGTCGATGTAGTCGACGCCGAGTGCCTGCAAGATCTGCGCCTCGACGAAGTGACCGATCCGCGCCTTGGCCATGACCGGGATCGAGACGGTCTGCATGATCTCGTCGACCTTGGTGGCGTCGGCCATGCGAGCGACGCCTCCCTCCGCGCGGATGTCGGCGGGGACACGCTCGAGCGCCATGACGGCGACGGCGCCGGCGTCCTCGGCGATCTTGGCCTGCTCGGCAGTCGTGACGTCCATGATGACGCCACCCTTGAGCATCTCTGCCAAGCCGGACTTCACGCGGAAGGTGCCGATCTCGCGATCCACGCCACTCCCCTCCTTCGAACGGGTCGAGGCGGTTCTATCCGAACCTCACCGGACCGGAAGAACGCGCTGCTCACCGAGTGTACCGCCGAGGTCCGGACGGTCTCACGGGCCAGTTGGACGGCAGTCGTAGCCCCCACTGCGACGAGACCACTTATCCTCCGCGCGTGCTGACCGGCGGACGCACACACCCACGCTCGTGTATCCGCGACGCCTGACGCGCCGGGACTTGATGTCCCGGTCGGCGGCGGCGGCCGCCGGTGTGTTCCTCACGTCGTGCATCGGCGATCGTCTGTCGACGAGCCCAACGCCGAGGCCGTCGTTCGGCGCGACGCCTGCGGGCGTCGAAACGCGGTGGCCGATCAAGCATGTCGTGTACCTGATGCTCGAGAACCGCAGCTTCGACAACCTGTTCGGCCGGTATCCGGGCGCCCGCGGGACGAGCACCGGGATACGCTCCGGCATCGAGGTGCCGCTCATCCAGTGCCCCGAGTGGCTCCCCGGCGACCTCCCTCACGACCTCGCTTCGTGGGAGATCGCCTTCAACGACGGTGGGATGGACGGGTTCGCTTTCGGCGAGTACGGCCGGTACTTCGCGTATTCGCAGTTCGACAAGGCCGACGTTCCGAACTACTTCGGGTGGGCCGACGAGTTCGTCCTGTGCGACAACGTGTTCGCATCGGTGGCCGGACCGTCGTACCCGAACCACCTATTCTCCATCGCCGGGCAGGCAGGGGGTGCCATCGACAACCCCGAGAACATCCGTACCCGACGCCTCAACGATGGCCGCGTCTTCAAGAGCTGGGGGTGCGATGCGTTCGGCGAGGACGTCTACGTGCTCGTGCGTGGGGACGATGGCGGCATCACCAAGCACGGCAGCTGCTTCCGGTTCGAGACCGTCGGCGAACAGCTCTCCCGGAGGAACATCGATTGGGCCTCGTACTCGGCCGATCCGTACGAGGCCGGCTACATCTGGCAGGCGTACTCGGCGATCGAGGACGTCTACGGCAATAACGAGCTCTGGGACGAGCACATCTGGCCGGTGGACGACCTGCTTCGTGACGTCGAGGCGAGCGCGTTGCCGTCGGTCACGTGGGTAACGCCCCGCTTCCAGCTGTCGGATCATCCGCCGTTCAGCACGAAGCACGCGCACAACTGGGTGACCGACGTCGTCAACGCGATCATGCGGAGCGAGATGTGGGAGAGCACGGCGGTCTTCATCACCTGGGACGAGTGGGGCGGCCTGTACGACCACGTCGAGCCGCCGAAGATCGACGACGTGGATCTCGGCTTCCGCGTTCCGATGCTCGTGATCTCGCCATACGCGAGGCGCGGGTACGTCGACGATGCGTTCGCGGAGTTCTCTGCGCCGCTGCGATTCATCGCGGAGAACTGGGGACTTCCGCTGATCTCACCGAGGATCCGCCGCTCCCATGACTTCGAGCACGTCTTCGATTTCTCGAAACCGCCTCGGCGGCCCGACCCCCGGCCGCACGTCCGCGCTACCGGGCGGTTCTACGAGTGGCCGTCCGATTTCCCCGGGTGGCCGGAGTACCTGGACCCGGCGGCGCCGGCGATCAGGTATCCGTAGGCGGTACCCGCTCGACCGAAACGGTCGATGGCACCAGTTGCACCCACGTCCGTCCAGGCGCAAGCGTGATCTCGGCTCCGTCGCGGGTGAGGAAGCGCGTCACGTCGCCGAGCGACTCGCGCTCCCACCTACCGGCGATCATCCTTCCGTCTCGAAGGACGTATGCCCGACCGGCCCCGGTCAGCTCGACGTCCGGCGACGCGTTCCCGGCAGCGTCGATGATCCGACTGTCGGTGACCTCGACGATCTGGATGACGACGTTGGTCGCGACGACCTGGGAGCCGTCCTCGAGCGTGTGCGGGGTCGTGCCGTGCGAGCGCAGCCACGTGTCCTCGCGCCGGCTCCACGCCCAGTAGACGTCGGAGACGCCTGAGTAGGGCAGGTGCACCGTTCTAGCGCGTCGGGCCTTGCCGTCCCACGCGCCGGAGTACGCGAACACCGGCGACGGCGCGTCGCCCGTCTTGTCCGCGGCGCGCCACAGCGCCGCCGTCGTCGTGAACAGGTCGTGTGGCGCGGATCGGCTCGCGTCGCGCGTATACGCATCCGCGGCGACGATGTAGTTCACGTCGACGAGCCCGGCGCGTTCGACGGCGGTTTTCACAGCCGATACGCCGCCCGCGTACCCGAAGACGACGTCGCGGAACTGCCGCAGGTATGCCGGATCCGTCATCCGGCCGCTGCGGACCGGCCCGACGCGCTCGGAACGCCCGCAGTGGAAGATCGCGATGAACCTGGTGTATCCGCCCTCGACGGGCTCCTCGACGACGATGTCGGCGTCGTTCAGCGACGCCTGGGGCCGCGATTCCGGCGAGTTCTCGACCTTGATGGCCAGCGTCGGGCGTGCGGGGACCGCCCCCCGCGGCGCGTCGACGCCGGTCAGTGGACACGTCGGCGGTTCGGCCAGACCCACCGAGGAGAACGCGTCGCGAACGAACGCCGGTGCCCGGCCTGGGAAGAGCGCGAAGTATCCGACGGCGGCGCCGGTAACGACGACGGCGCCGAGCGCGAACGCTTTCGCGCGTCGACTGAACCGCGGGCGCGTTCGGGACCGCCGCCGTCCGGATGTGCGGGCACGCATCCGAGATCTCCTTGGTACATCGGGACTCGTCGCGCGCGGGCGGCGAGTTCGGCCGCGCGATGCTAGCGGCCGGCCGGCGCGTCCTCAACGACCCGGCGCGTCCTTTGCCGGATCGTCACATCTCCTCCAGACGCCGGATCCGTTCCTCGATCGGGGGATGCGTGCTGAACAGCCGCTCGAGCGAGCCCATCCGCTCGCCCTCCACCCTGGAGGGCTGGTTCAGCCACAGATGCGCGGTCGCGTTGTTGGCCGAGTGCATGGGGATCCCGCTCGCCGCGCCGATCTTGCGGAGAGCGCTCGCCAGACCGGGCGGGTAACGCGTGAGGAGCGCGCCCTGCGCGTCGGCCAGGTATTCGCGCTGTCGCGAGACCGAGAACCGGATGA
>DASUQY010000131.1:0-2526 GCA_036280315.1 Actinomycetota bacterium | reverse complement strand
CGAACGATCACGCTGATGCCGGGAGACGTGATCCTGTCGGGGACGCCGGCGAACTCCAGGCCGGTGCAGCCCGGCGACGTCGTGGACGTCGAGGTGGAGGGTTTGGGGACGTTGCGGAACACGATCGTCGAAGGTTCGGTCGCCATCCGGGACGATGTCGGAGCCCAGCCGAGCGAGTCCGAAGAGGTGATCTCGACGGCGCTCGGCGGCGACTGGGAGTTCCGGGGGATCCGTCCACCCGGCCGCACGTAGCGGAGCGGTCGGCCACACTGGAAGACGCTGATCATGCGGTTCGACGAGATCCTGACGGCACATGGATTCATGCGCACGGAACGGCCTCCGCTCATGTGGGAGGCCGATACCGACGACGAGCGGTTCATTCCGTTGCTCGGCGAGATGATCGTCGTCGGCCTGAACGCAGGGAACGAGCTCGCACAGCTGACGCTGGCCGTTTCGAACGTGACCGTCGAAGAAGACGACGACGAGCCCGAGACGCCGTGGGTCGAACCCGGTGACTACGTCGCGGTGACGGTGAAGGGGCCGGGTCGCTGGAGCGACGATGTGTGGCGTTCGGGCGACGGCCCGACGCTAGGCATGTTGGTCAACGTCGCACCGCGGGCCGACGACGCAGGCGCTGTCTATGCGTACACACGCGACCTCGACGGTGAGGGCGCCGTCACGGTGTTTCTGCGCCGCCTGGCCCGGGAGGGCTGAGGCGGTCGATCCGGTACACGTGGTGCAGCAGTCCTTTGAAGTCGACCTCGCGGTCGACGCGCATCCCGATCTTCTCCGCGACACGCGCGGAGGGTTGGTTCTCGGGCCGGACGAGGGAGATCAGGTGGTCGACGTCGAGGTTCGCGAAGGCCCAGTCGCGCGCCGCCGCGGCCGCCTCGGGCGCGATCCCCAGGCCCTTCCACCCCGGCCGGACGTGCCACCCGATCTCGACCTCGCCGACGCCCTCGACGATCTGCACCGCGGGCCCGACGGTGCCGACGATCTCGCCGGTCTCCCGGTCCTCGACCACCCACAGGCCGAAGCCCTCGTCGCGGTATCGGTCGAGGTTCCGCTGGACCCAGAGGTCGGTCTCCTTCCGGCTGTACGTCGACGGGTAGTACCGCATGTGCTCGGCGTCGGCGAACATCGCGGCCAGCGCATCGGCGTCCTCGGCCATGCACGGCCGGAGCCGAAGCCGTTCCGTCTCGAGCCGGAAGTCCTCATCCACCGGGTCGACACAGTACCGGGCACGTTCGGCGCCGGGTCGACTATCCTCGCGCTCAGGCCCGCCGCCTCCCGCTGAGGAGCGTTCGATGGACGTCAAGGGCAAACGCCTCCGCCTGCTCTATTCGGACGTGCTCGGCGTCGAACGCGGCAAGTATCTGTTCGGCGACGTGGCCGACGGCGGCCGGGCGGCGTTCTGCATCGGCGTGTTTCCGCTCACGACCGACCGCGAGATCCTCGACATCTCGCGCCAGCAATTCGACGTCGGGCTGCCCGACGTCGAGGCGTTCGTCGATCGCGACACGCTCCGCCCCGGTTGGGAGGACGACACGATCATCGGGATCGCCGACGTCCAGCAGCACGGCGAGCCACTCGACGTCGATCCGCGGCAGGTGCTGCGGAAAGCCGTCGAGCCGTGGCGCGAGATGGACCTCGAGCCGATGTTCGCCTTCGAGTCCGAGTTCTATCTGCTCGAGCGGGGCGACGACTCTTCGTGGAAGGCGGTCGACCTGCCGTCGCACCGCGTGTACGGGACCGGAGCGGCCGTCGACCCGGACGGAACGATCGACGACATGGTCCGGGCGTCGATGCAGACCGGGTTCCCCGTGGAGAGCTGGGGCAGCGAGTTCGACGCCGCGGCCTACGAGGTGAACATCCGCTACAAGGACGTCATCTCGGCGGCGGACGAGTGCTTCCTGTTCCGTCTCCTCGTCAAGGAGATCGCCCACAAGCACGAGCGGTTGGCGACGTTCCTCGGCCGTCCGTTCAACGATCGGGGCGGGAGCGGGATGCACCTGAACTTCTCGTTCCGCCGCCCGGACGGCTCAAACGCGTTCCACGAGCCGAACGCATCGGACGGGGTCTCGCCGCTCGCCAAGCAGTGCGTCGCGGGGCTCCTCGCGCATCACGAGGGCATCAGTGCGATCGCTGCCCCGCACGTGAACGCCTACAAGCGGTTGCAACCAGACATGCTGAACGGGTACTGGGCGAACTGGGGCTACGACGACCGCACGGTGTGCATCCGCATCCCCCCGGCGCGTGGCGAGGGGACGCGACTCGAGCACCGCATGCCCGATGGCGCGGCGAATCCGTACCTGTCGGCGGCCGCGGTTCTCCACGCGGCGCGATTCGGCGTCGAGCAGAAGCTCGACCCGCCGACGGCCCAGGGCGTTGGCGAGGCGCCGAACACCGACCGCCGCGTCCCGCCGACGCTCGATTCAGCCCTCCAGGCGTTCGAGTCCGACCAGGAACTGTGCGAGGCGCTGGGCCCGTGGCTCGTCGAGACGTTCACCAAGCTCAAGCGGGCCG
>DASUQY010000130.1:0-2768 GCA_036280315.1 Actinomycetota bacterium | reverse complement strand
AGCTGCTCGTGCTTACGATCGTGGCGATAGTGATCGGAATCCTGGCAGCGATCATGCCGGCACGGCGGGCAGCGAAGCTCAATCCGCTCGAAGCCATCGCCTACGAGTAGCCTGGCGCTATGGGCCGCTTCGCGATCCGTGGCCTCCTGAGCCGCAAGCTGCGGACGGCGCTCACTGCAATCGCAATCGTCCTCGGCGTCGCGATGATCAGCGGGACCTACGTCCTCACGGACTCGATCGACCAGGCGTTCGACAAGATCTTCACGGACATCCGTCAGGGGTCGAACGCGGTTATCAGCGGCAAGTCGGCGTTCGACCTGAGCGATGGGAGCGGCGTCGACGAGCCGACGCTCGACGAGAGCTTGCTCGATCAGGTTCGAGACCTTCCGGGTGTGGCGGAAGCAGAGGGCAGCGTCGACTCCGACGCCACGCAGCTCATCGGCGACGACGGCAAGGCGGTCGTGTTCGGCGGTGCTCCCAACCTCGGCTTCTCCATCGCGAACGGCGACTCTGCGTTCAATCCTCTGACGCTCGTCGACGGCGCGTGGCCGGCAACCGACGAGGTCGCGATCGACAAGGAGACCGCGTCGAAAGAGGACTTCGAGGTGGGGGAGACAATCGGCGTGCAGGCCGAAGGCCCTGTCGAGCGGCTCCGCGTGTCCGGGATCGTGCAGTTCAGCTCTGGACTCACGATCGGCGGCGCGACACTCGCCGGATTCGACCTGCCAACCGCACAACGGCTGTTCAAGAAGGCTGGGCGCCTCGACGAGATCGCCCTCGCATCGAAGCCGGGCGTGACCGACGAGGAGCTGGTTGCGGAGGTCCAGGAGATCCTGCCCCGGGACGCCATCGTCAGGACGGGCGACCAGCAGGCTGCGACGGATGCCGAGGAGACGAGTGAGTTCATCTCGTTCCTACAGACGTTCCTGCTCGCCTTCGGAGGCATCGCGCTCTTCGTCGGCTCGTTCGTGATCGCGAATTCGCTCTCGATCACGATCGCGCAGCGCACGCGCGAATTCGCGACGCTTCGGACGCTCGGCGCGACGAATCGTCAAGTTCTGGGATCGGTCGTCGTCGAGGCGCTCGTCGTCGGTGTCGTCGCGTCCGTCGTCGGCCTGTTCTCCGGGCTCCTGCTCGCCAAAGGTCTCTTCGAGCTGTTCGACGTCGTCGGCTTCACGCTTCCGAACACGGGGCTCGTCTTCGAGCCGCGCACGATCGTCGTCGCGCTCGCGGCAGGCATCCTGGTGACGGTGCTCGCCAGCGTCTACCCGGGTTTCCGGGCGACGATGGTGCCTCCGATCGCCGCCGTTCGCGAGGGTGCGTCGCTTCCGGGTGAGCCGCTCGATCGCATCCGCGGGACGCTTCGCGGGGCGCTCGCCACCGCTGTCGGTGTGGTCGTCGGAGTGTTCGCCATCCTGGCGACTCCGGGGAACACGCTCGTCACCGTCCTGCTTGCGGTTCTCGGCCTGATCCTCACGCTCTTCGGGTGCGCGCTGTTCCCGTCACGGACGCTCGGCGCGCTCGCCTCCTGTGCGCTCGGCTTCGGTGCGCTCCTGTACGGGCTCTTTGTTCCCGGCCTCGGAACGACGAGCGTCCTTCTCTGGATGGGCCTCGGCGTCCTGCTGGTGTTCTTCGGCGTGGCCCGCGTGACGACGCGCCTCATACCGAGCCTGTCTGTCTTCATGTCGCCGATCGCGCGCTGGTCGGTCTTCGTGTTGGCCATCCTCATCTGGCCGTTCTTCACGCTCCCGTACTGGCTGCTCCGCTACGGCGCCTGGGGTCCGGGCGCCGCCTGGAAGCGTGTCCTCGCATTCCTCGCGGGCGCGCTCAACGTCTTGCTCCTCGTGATCGTGCTCGTGATGTGGCTCGTGAAGGCGGTTACCCGCTGGGAGCCGGAGTGGCCGGCCGAGTTCCCCGGAGTGATCCCGGACCGCTCGACCACACGCGTCGGGAGTGAGAACGCGCGGCGGAATCCGCAGAGAACGGCCTCGACGGCTGCGGCTCTGATGATCGGGCTCGCGCTCGTCACGCTCGTGGCGACCTTGGCTGCAGGGATCATCGCGTCGTTCGAGGGAGCAGTGAACGACCTCTGGAAGGACTCCGAGTCCGACTATGCGATAACCGCACAGAACAACTTCTCGCCCATCCCCGTCGACGCTGCCAACGCCGCGGCGCAGGCGCCTGGTGTGGTCGCGGTCATGAACGTGCGCACAGGTGAGGTGCGGGCGTTCGACGAGACGATCTTCGCCACGGCTGTCGATCCGACCGCTCGCGACCTGATCGCGCTCAAGTGGAAGGACGGATCCCAGGACGTGCTTGCGAATCTCGGTGACGACGGCGCGTTCGTCGACGACGGCTACGCCGACGACAACGATCTCGACGTCGGCTCGCCGATCGAGGTCACGTTCCCGAGCGGCGAGACGACGACGTTCGTCGTGCGCGGGATCTTCGACCCGCCGACCGGCGGCTCGCCCTTCGGCAACGTCACGATCTCGACGGAGGCCTGGGACGCGAGGGTCGAGAATCCGCGCAACCTCTACACCTTCATCGCGATGGAGGGCGACGTTAGCGACGCGAACACGGCTGCTCTCGAACAGGCGCTCGCGCCGTTCCCGAATGCGAAGGCACAGACCCGACAGCAGTTCATCGACAACCAGATCTCAGGGCTCTCTGCGATCCTGAACATCCTCTACGTCCTGCTCGCTCTCTCGGTGATCGTGAGCCTGTTCGGCATCGTCAACACGCTCGTCCTCACCGTGTTCGAACGG
>DASUQY010000129.1:0-4527 GCA_036280315.1 Actinomycetota bacterium | reverse complement strand
ACTGACCAAGTGGGTCCGCGGCAGCGTGCTGAATGCCGGTGACGGTACACACGAACACCCCACGCAGGCGCTTCTCGACATCTACACGATGCGGGAGCGGCTCGGCCGGCTCGAGGGACTCCGCGTAGCGATCGTCGGCGATGTCCTGCACTCACGTGTCGCGCGGTCGCTCTCGTTCGCGCTCGCGAAGGTGGGCGCGGAGGTCACCCTCGTCGGTCCGCCGACGCTCATTCCGCCGGACGCGCCCGGATGGGGAGCTCAGGTCTCCTACGACATCGAGTCGGTCCTTCCCAAGCTCGACGTCTGCTACATGCTCCGTGTTCAGCGCGAGCGGCAGCGTCAGCAGTACTTCCCGAGCGTGCGCGAGTACGCGCGGCTGTTCGGTCTCACGAGCGGGCGTGTGGCGATGCTGCCGCCCGAGGCGCTGATCATGCATCCCGGACCGATGAACCGCGGCGTCGAGATCGAGAGCGACGTCGCCGACCTTCCGAACTCGGTCATCGAGGAGCAGGTGACGAACGGGATCGCCATCCGGATGGCGCTCCTGTACCTGCTGCTCGGTGGGGCCCGCGACGCCCGCCCCGGCGGCGTGAGCGGCCGGACGGGGGACGACGAGGAGGTGGGAAGGTGACGCGGATCGTCGTGAAGGGCGCGCGCGTCGTCGACCCGGCGGGCGGACGCGACGAGGTCGCCGACCTGCTCATCGAGGATGGGCGGATCGCGACGCCGGAGGGCTCCACGTCGGGTGCGACCATCGTCGATGCCAACGGTCTGGTCGTCACGCCTGGACTCGTCGACCTGCATTCGCATCTTCGGGAGCCGGGGCGTGAGGACAAGGAGACGATCGAGACCGGCTGTCGCGCGGCCGCGGTGGGGGGATACACGGCGGTCTCGGCGATGGCGAACACCGACCCGGTCGCCGACAACGCCGCAGTGGTCCACGAGGTTCGAGACCTCGCCGAACGGGCCGGCATGTGCGACGTGTTCCCGGTCGGCGCGATCACACGGGGCCTCGCCGGCGAGGAGATGGCGGAGCTAGGCGAGATGGTCCAAGCCGGGGTTCGGATGTTCAGCGACGACGGACGATGCGTCCCGAGCACGCGCGTCCTGCGGAACGCGCTCACATATGCGCGCGCGTTCGATGGCGCCGTCATCGCCGAGCACTGCGAGGACGCGTCGCTCGCCGAGGGCGGACAGATGCACGAGGGATACCACTCGTACTCCCTCGGCCTCGCCGGGCAGCCGCGCGAGGCAGAAGAGATCGTCGTCGCGCGAGACCTCGCCCTGGCTCGACTGACGGGCGGGCGTCTGCATCTGTGTCACCTCTCCTCGGCCGGATCGGTGAGCCTCGTCCGACGTGCGAAGGCAGAGGGACTCCGCGTCACCGCGGAGGTGACGCCTCACCACCTCGTGTTCACCGACGAGGACCTTCGGACGTACGACTCGAACTTCAAGGTAAACCCGCCGCTTCGAACGGCGGAGGACCGCGATGCGCTTGTTGAGGGGCTGGCCGACGGAACCGTCGACGCCGTCGCGACCGATCACGCGCCGCACGCGGTCGAGGAAAAGGAGACGGAGTTCGACCAGGCCTCGTTCGGGACGACCGGACTCGAGACGGCGCTCGCTGCGGTGCTCACGTTCGTCGTCGGGAGCGGTGCGATGACGCTGACTGGTGCCCTCGAGGCCATGTCGACCCGGCCGGCGCGGATCTTGGGGACGGACGATCACGGCCGGCCGCTCGAGCCGGGAGCGCCGGCAAACGTGATCGCGTTCGATCCGGCAGCCGAATGGGTCGTCGAGCCGCCGTTCGCGTCGAAGAGCCGGAACAGCGCGTTCCTCGGTAGAACGCTCCGCGGGCGAGTGGTGCACACGATCTATCGTGGCGAGCTGGTCGTGGCCGACGGGAAGGCGCAGCGGTGACGACGCCGGCGCGACACGCGACGGCGGGAATGGCGTGACCGAGGCCCTTCTGGCGCTCGAGGACGCGACGGTGTTCCGGGGCCGGTCGTTCGGCGCGACGGGCGAGGCGTTCGGCGAGGCGGTGTTCAACACCGCGATGTCGGGCTACCAGGAGGTGCTCACGGACCCGTCGTACGCCGGTCAGATCGTGACGATGACCTCGCCGCATCAGGGCAACTACGGGACCAACGCCGAGGACCCCGAGTCGGCACGGGTACGCGTCGCGGGGTTCGTCGTTCGAGAGGCGTCCCGGCGAGTGTCGAGCTGGCGCGCCACCGGATCGCTCCACGACGAGCTCGAGGATGCGGGCGTCGTCGGGATGGATGAGGTCGACACGCGACGGCTCACGCTCCGGCTGCGCGAGCGCGGGGCGATGCGATGCGCCATCTCCACCGAGGACGTCGACCCCGACTCCCTCGTCGAACGGGTCCGCGCGGCGTCCGGCATGGAAGGGGCCGATCTCGCCATGGGCGTGTCGACGACGGAGCGCTACGAGGCTCGCGACGTCGTCGGACCGGCCTCCGCGGCGAAGGGGCCCGTGTTTCGAATCGTCGCGTACGACTTCGGTCTGAAACGCACCCTTCTTCGCCGGCTGGCCGACCAGGGGATCGAGGCCACCGTCGTTCCGGCCGGGATGGCGGCGAGCGAGATCGGTGAGACGGATGGTGTGCTCCTCTCCAATGGTCCCGGCGATCCCGCGGCGACGCGATACGGCATCGCGGCCGCGAAGGCCGTGCTCGGACGCGTTCCCGTGTTCGGGATCTGCCTCGGGCATCAGTTGCTCGCGCTCGCGCTCGGCGGACGCACCTACAAGATGCCCTTTGGCCACCGCGGCGCGAACCAACCGGTGAGGGACACGCGGACCGGCCGCGTCGAGGTCACCAGCCACAACCACGGGTTCGCCGTCGATCCGGACGGTTGGCGGCGCGAGGCCGACGAGGCAAGGAGCATCGTGGGCTCGAGAGGCGAGCGCACCGACCGTGGCCCGCGCGTCGTGGAGACCGCGTTCGGCAGCGCCGAGCTCACACACTGGAACCTGAACGACGGCACGCTCGAGGGGCTTCGATGCCTGGACGTTCCAGCGATGTCGGTGCAGTACCACCCCGAGGCCGCTCCGGGCCCGCACGACGCAGGCCACCTGTTCGGGGAGTTCAGGCGGTTGATGGCAGGTGCCTAGGCGGACCGACATCGAGCGCATCCTGATCGTCGGATCGGGACCGATCGTCATCGGGCAGGCCTGCGAGTTCGACTACTCCGGTACGCAGGCGTGCAAGGTGCTGCGCCGCGAGCGGTATCACGTGTCGCTCGTGAACTCGAACCCGGCGACGATCATGACGGACCCCGAGTTCGCCGACCGAACCTATGTCGAGCCCCTCACCCCGGAATCCGTGGCGCGCGTGATCGAACGGGAACGGCCCGATGCCCTCCTCCCTACGCTGGGCGGGCAGACCGCGCTGAACGTCGCCGTTACGCTCGCGGAGTCGGGCGAGCTCGACCGGCTCGGCGTCCGACTGATCGGTGCCGGGCTCCACGCGATCCGCCGCGCCGAGGACCGGAGCGGCTTCCGTCGAGCCATGAATGAGGCGGGGCTCGACGTACCGCGTGCGGATACCGCGACAACAGTCGCCGATGCCATCTCGCTCGGCGACGAGATCGGCTACCCGGTCATGGTTCGGCCGTCGTTCACGCTCGGCGGTGGCGGGAGCGGGTTCGCCGGCGATCCCCCGGAACTTGAACGGTTGGCGTCGCGGGGGCTCGACGCCAGTCCGGTCACCGAGGTCCTGATCGAGGAGTCGATCGCCGGATGGAAGGAGTTCGAGCTCGAGGTCATGCGCGACGGCGCCGACAACGCGGTCGTGATCTGCTCGATCGAGAACATCGACCCGATGGGCGTGCACACCGGAGACTCGATCACCGTCGCCCCGGCGCAAAC
Organism: Actinomycetota bacterium; assembly: GCA_036280315.1. Classification (GTDB taxonomy): domain Bacteria; phylum Actinomycetota; class UBA4738; order UBA4738; family HRBIN12; genus CALGFI01. Next base: position 635 of record DASUQY010000129.1, on the reverse strand, counting down.
GCTGACAGATCGCGAGTACCAGCGGATGCGCGACGCGGCCCTCGCGTGCATCCGGGCGATCGGTGTCGAGACGGGTGGGTCGAACGTACAGTTCGCGGTCGACCCGCAGACGGGTCGGCAGGTGCTGATCGAGATGAACCCCCGCGTGTCGCGCTCGAGCGCCCTCGCATCGAAGGCGACGGGCTTTCCGATCGCGAAGATCGCCGCGCTCCTCGCCATCGGATACACGCTCGACGAGATCACCAACGACATCACCGGCGCGACGCCGGCCGCCTTCGAGCCGTCGCTCGACTACGTCGCCGTGAAGGTGCCGCGGTTCGCCTTCGAGAAGTTCCCGGAGGCCGATCCCGTCCTCACGTCGACCATGAAGTCGGTCGGCGAGGTGATGGCTGTGGGTCGCACGTTCAAGGAGGCGCTCGGCAAGGCGTGGCGTTCGCTCGAACGCGGCGCGGATCTCGCGGTCCATGAACCGATCTCGTTGGTGCACCTCGGCGTGCCGGGGGAGCGACGGCTTCAGCTGGCCGAAGCGACGCTTTCAGCCGGGCACTCGGTGGACGAGGTCGCCGTCGCCACCGGGATCGATCCGTGGTTCGTCGACCAGATCGCACAGGTCGCGGAGCGGGCGCGCGAGCTCG
>DASUQY010000128.1:0-2121 GCA_036280315.1 Actinomycetota bacterium | reverse complement strand
GCTGGGCGGATACGCGGTGCGGCTGTTCGTCCGCGCGCGTCGCGCTCGCGCGCGCGCCGACGCGGTCGCCGCGCGACGCCGGGTCTGAGCGAGTCGTCGAGATCAGCGGCACCGGACCGTGACGCCTCGCTGGGCGTCGGCGATGAGGTCCTGGACCGTCCCGCGCTCCGCGCCGAACGGGGCCGCCTCGAGGTAACGCTCGAACGATGCGATCGAGGCGTGCGGCCGGTCGAGCCCGCAAAGCTGGATGACGCCGCGGATGAACAGCGCCTCTGGGTAGTCCGGCGCGGTCTCGAGGGCCCGATCCACCGAGTTCATCGCATCATCCGGGCGATCGGAGAGGTACAGGATCATGCCGAGATGGGCGTTCGCCTCGGCGTCGTCGGGATCACGCTCGAGCACAACCGCGTACTCGGCGAGTGCCTCCTCGATGCGACCGGCGTCCAGGTAGCGATGTGCGAGGTCGAGTCGCGCGGCGACGTCGTTCGGCTGGCGATCGACGCGGTCCTCGAAGAAGGCGAACGGGTCGTCGCCCGCGATGCTCGGGGCCGCGGGCGACACCTCCGGTTCCGCGTCACGTAGCAACCCCGTCACGACCACGGACCCCACGGTGCCCACGAGCAGCACGGCGACGACCCACGGTGGCACGCGTCCGGAGGCCGGAACTGGGACGACGTCCCCTCCGCTTGAGGTCGATTCGGCCACAGCCGCACGGAAGCTCGCTGGGCGGCCGTCTCGTGTGTTCGCCGAACCTTCTGTCGCGATCGAGCGAGCGTCGATCGCTCGGAGCAGCCGCGCCAACCCTCTCTCGGTCTCGCGACGAAGCCGCACGTACTCCGTCTCGTCCAGAGCACCGCTCCTCCACGACTCCTCCAGATCGGCCAGCGACCGAAGCAGCGTGCGGCGACGGTCCTCCAGCGGATCAACCGGTCCATCGATCAAAACGGGATCGCGGCGCCGGAAACCCACGGCGACCCCGGCCACGGCGACCGCGGATAGGGACGCGACCGTCAGCACGGCGACGACCGGGTTCACCGAATCTCCCGATCCGACGTCTGGGGCCAGGTCACGTCGGCTCCTCGAGGCCGTGCAGCTCGTGTTCGATCCGGCGACGTTCGCTCTGCGACACTGCCATGTCGTCGCGCGGTGGACGGCGTCGGACGAGCGCCAACCACACGGCCAGCCCCGCAACCAAGGCGACGACCGGCAGCGCCCAGGGCAGCAGGTTCAGCCCGCGCCGCGTCGGCTCCAGCAGGATCCACTCGCCATAACGGTCCACGAAGTACGCCCGGATCTCCTCGTCGGTCTCTCCGGAGCGGACCCTGGACGCGATCGCGGCTCGCATCTCGCCGGCGAGCCTCGACGGCGAATCCGCGACGGAGAGGTTCAAGCAGACCGGGCAACGCAAGCCGGCCGCGATGTCGCGGGCTCGATCGGCGACGGTTCCCGATCCGGGATCGTCTCGTCCGGCGACGATCGCCGCGCCGATCGCGACGGCGATGGCAACCGCGATCAACGCGGCTGCACGCTTCACGAGGTCGCCTCGGATCGGAGGGCGCCCTCGATCGTGTCGACCAGCCACTCGTAGGTGACGGCGCCGACCATCTTGGCGACGATCGTCCCGTCGGGCGCGATGACGAACGTCTCGGGGACGCCGAACCGGCCGAACGCGATCGACGTCCGCGATCCTGGATCGGTGACGAGCGGCCAACTCCCGCCGACCTCTTCGACGTACTCGAGCGCGTCTGGGCGCGCGTCCTCGACGTTCACGCCGAGCACAACGACACCCCGCTCGCGGTACCGGTCCCACGCGGCATCGAGCGCGCCGTGCTCCTCTCGGCACGGAACGCACCACGACGCCCAGAAGTTCAGCACGACGGCCTCACCGCGCAGATCGGCCGACGAGATCGTCTCGTCACCTGTGAGCGTCGGGAGCGAGAACGAGGGCGCACGCCTCGCCACGAGCTCGCTCGGAAGGTCGCGCGGGTCGTTGCCGATCCCCGACGCGAGAAGAAGCACCAACGCAAGCACCGGAACGGCGGCGACCACAACGACGCGCCAACGACGCGCGTTCACACGTGCACCTCCTCGCGGACGCGAGGATGCGCCGGCTCGGGCGCG
>DASUQY010000127.1:0-3387 GCA_036280315.1 Actinomycetota bacterium | reverse complement strand
ACGAGATGCCCGAACACGCGCGCCAGATGTTCGATCTCCATGTGCGCGCGCTCCATCGACCCCATCGGATCCTCGCCGCCCATGAGCCGGGCGACGACCGGATAGACCGCGGCCTCCTCTTCCTGCTCGTGTCGCGGCAAGCGCTCGAGCAGGAACCACCTGATCCGTTCCAGCTCCTCGCGCGCCTGGGCGGGCGCGAACGTGTCGAGACGGTCGGCGACCGAACGGATCCGCTGCAGCTCCGGCGCGAACTCTCGATGTTCCGCGCGGAAACGTTCGCCGACCTGCGAACCGGGGCCGGCGGCGGCCTGCGCACTCGCTCGGTCTCCACGCAGCGCTCGTAGGGCGTTCAGGATCACGGCGACGTCGATCGCTTCCTGTACGAGCGCGCCGGCGACCGGCAGGAGCAGCCCCGCCGCGCCCAGGAACATCGCCCCGAACGACAGGCCCATGCCGGCGAGCACGCTCTGCAAGGCGATGCCGCGAGACCGGCGCGCGATCCGGATCGCCTCGGCCACACGGTCAAGACGATCCACTGCGAGCACGACGTCCGCCGCCTCGGACGACGCGGTCGAGCCGCGAGCGCCCATCGCCACGCCGACGTCGGCCGCTGCGAGCGCCGGCGCATCGTTGACGCCGTCGCCGACCATGATGGTCACACCGCCCTCGCCCTCCGCGCGAACCGCGTCGACCTTGTCCGCCGGGTCGCGCTCCGAGAGGATCCGGTCGACACCGATCGCGATGCCAACGGACTCTGCCACGTCCGCGTGATCGCCGGTGACCATCACGACGCGCTTCACGCCGGCGCGGCGGAGCGTTCGGATCACGCGCGGCGTGTCGGGACGGATCGGATCGTCCAGGATCAGTGTGCCGACCACCGAACCATCGATCGAGACGAACACGCTGGAGGAACCCTCCATCGCCGTTCGCCTCCGAACCTCGCGAGCACGATCGGGAAGCGGACCGCCGTGGGCGACCCACGACGCCTTGCCGAGGGCGACGGTCCGGCCACCGACGATGCCGCGGATCCCCGAGCCGCCTTCTTCTCGAACCTCGATCGGAAACGTCAGCGGCAGGTCGCGCCGGCGCGCGGCGGTGACGATCGCGCCGGCGAGCACGTGGGGTGAGACTTGATCCAACGACGCGGCGAGGCGAAGGACCTCAGCCGGATCGGCATCACCGAACAGCTCGACGTCGGTGAGCTCCGGCGCACCCGCGGTCAGCGTCCCCGTCTTGTCGAACAGCAGAACCGTTCCGCGTGCGAGGGCCTCGAGCGAACCGCCGCCCTTCACGATGATGCCGCGCTTCGCCGCGCGCGAGATGCCCGCGACGATAGCGATCGGTGCCGCGAGGATCAGCGGACACGGCGTGGCTACGACGAGGACGGCTAGGGCCCGAACCGCGTCGCCGGTGATCGCCCACGCGCCGCCCGCGATCGCCAGCGTGACGGGAACGAACACGAGCGCATAGCGATCAGCGAGCCGGACGAACGGCGCCTTCTCCCTCTGAGCCTGTTCGACCAGTCGCACGATGCCGGCATACGTGCTCTCCCCCGCGGTGGCCACCGCGCGCAGGTCGAAGCTTTCGCCAGCGTTCACAGCGCCGCTCCGCAGCCGTTCGGCGCGAACGCATTCCACCGGACGGCTCTCGCCGGTGAGCGCGGACTCGTCGAGCACCGCGTTCCCCGACTCGAGGATCCCGTCGACGGGGACGACCTCGCCACGTTTGACGAGGAGGCGATCGCCGGGTCCGACGTCGTCGATGGGGATCGATCGCAGTTCGCCACCGGCATAGCGGTGCGCGGTCCGCGGCGCACGTTCCAACAGCGCCGAGAGCTCCCGATGTGCCCGTGTGTCGGCGAACTCCTCGAGCGACCGGCCTGTCGCGAGCATCAACGCGATGACCGCGCCGGCGAGATACTCGCCGAGTGCGAGAGCGCCGCCCATCGCCAGCACGGCGATGACATCGACCCCCGGCTGTCGACGGGCCACGCCGACGACGACCTCCCACACGATGGGGACCAGACCGACCGCGGTCGTGATCGCCCACGCCAGGTCGGCCGCGTGGGTGCTCCCGGCGAGTCGGAATGCCCCGCCGGTGGCGATTCCCACCACGGAAACAGCGAGGAAGACCGTTGCGGAGGAGAACTTCACGCGTCGTGCCACGATCGGTCATCCTACGGGCGGAGCGGTGCGGATATCGCCTGCTGATGAGCGCGCACTCGGGAGCGGGCAATCGCGCAGAAGCGCTTCGCGCGTACGAGCGGTGCCGCACGATGCTCGCCGACGAGCTGGGAACCGGTCCGCCGTTGAGCAGAGTCCCTGTATCTCGAGATCTAGCGTTCGGACTGACCCCCGCATCCTTCGCTGCTAGCGTTTGGCTGATGCCGACCGTCTCGCGGTTCAACGTCACGCCGGTGAAGTCGACGGCGCTCCACCACCCCGCTCGGATCCACCTGGACCGGCGCGGTCCCGTCGGAGACCGGGCGTTCTTCTTCGTCGACGGTGACGGCAAGCGCTTCTCTGGCGCGACGAAATCGCCGATCCTGCCGATCCATGCGTCGTACGACGCCGACCGCGAGTGGCTCGAGCTCCGCCTACCGAACGGCATCGTCTCATCGGGCAGCGCCATTGCCGACGGCCGTGAACTGGTCGTCGACTTCTACGGCCGGTCCGTAATGGCGCACGAGGTCGATGGCGATTTCACCGAAGCGCTATCTGACTACGCCGGTAGCGAGGTCCGCCTCGTTCGTCCCGATCGCACGAGCGATGCGCTCGACGTCCGGCCCGTCACGTTGGTCTCACTCGAGTCTGTGGCCGAGCTCGCACGCCGTGGTGGGCGTGACAACGTCGACTCCGGACGGTTCCGCATGACGATCGAGGTGGAGGGCGTGTCGCGACCGCACGAGGAGGACGCCTGGCGCGGAAGGAGCGTGCGTGTCGGCGAGGCGCTGCTCGAGGTCGAGGACCCCGTCCCGCGATGCGTAGTGACGACGCTCGACCCCGCGACGGGCCTGCGCGATTTCCCAACGCTGAAGGTCATCAAGCAGTATCGGGGCGTCTCCGGGAAGGGGAACCTTCAGTTCGGCGTCTACGCGCGAGTCGTCGAGCCGGGCGATGTCAGCGTCGGCGACGAACTGGTCCTTTCGTAGGACCGTTTCCCTGATCGGGTTACGCGCTCAACTATCGCTCGTCGCCCGCGCGATCAGAACGGCGCCGGCGAACGCCGCGTCGATCTCGATCGTGCGACCAACCGCGGTGGCGAGAATTTGGAGTGACTCTCCGTCTCAGCTCGCGAGGTTCGCCGCGGGGTGGGCGGCGTCGGACGTGATCGACCGACGCTGAGCTCGAACCACACCACTGAGCCGCCGTCGGGCGCATCTTCGAC
>DASUQY010000126.1:0-7166 GCA_036280315.1 Actinomycetota bacterium | reverse complement strand
ACCTGCCACCGATCCACCCGATCGCGCACGAGCGTCGCAAGGGCAAGAACAACTCCGCGATCTCCAAGCCCGGCGACCCGGGCAGCCCGTGGGCGATCGGCGCCGCCGAGGGCGGACACACCGCGGTCCATCCCGAACTCGGAACGCTCGACGATCTGCAACGGCTCGTCGTCGCGGCGCGCGAGCGCGGCATCGAGGTCGCGCTCGACATCGCGTTCCAGGTCACGCCGGAGCACCCATGGGTGCGCGAGCACCCCGAATGGTTCCGCCACCGTCCCGATGGCACGATCCAGCACGCCGAGAACCCGCCGAAGGTCTACGAGGACATCTACCCGATCGACTTCGAGACGAACGACCGTGCTGCGCTGTGGGAGGCGCTTCGCGACGTGTTTCTGTTCTGGTGTGGGCACGGCGTCCGGATTTTCCGGGTCGACAATCCGCACACGAAGCCGTTCGCGTTCTGGGAGTGGGCGCTCGCCGAGGTGAGGGCGGCGCACCCCGACGCGATCTTCCTGTCCGAGGCATTCACGCGCCCGAAGGTGATGTACCGACTATCGAAGCTCGGGTTTACCCAGTCGTACACGTACTTCGCGTGGAAGACCGAGAAACAGGACTTGACCGACTACCTGATCGAGCTCACGAGAACCGGCGCGGTCGAGTTCTTCCGCCCGAACTTCTGGCCGAACACCCCCGACATCCTGCACGCGTACCTGCAGACGGGCAGGCGTTCGGCATTCGCGTCGCGGCTGGTCCTCGCTGCGACGCTGGCGTCGTCGTACGGGATCTACGGTCCCGCGTTCGAGCTCATGGAGCACATGCCTCGCGAGCCGGGCTCCGAGGAATACCTCAACTCGGAGAAGTACGAGATCCGGACGTGGGATCTCGACAGGAAGGACAGCCTGGCTCCGCTGGTCACGAGGATCAACGAGATCCGCCGCGAGAACCCGGCGCTGCACGACATCCGGCGGTTGCGGTTCCACGGGATCGACAACGAGCAGCTCATCGCGTACAGCAAAACGACCGAGGACTATTCCAACGTGATCCTCATCGTCGTGAACCTCGACCAACGGAATCCGCAGTCGGGATGGACGAGCCTCGACCTTGGTGAGCTCGGCGTCGGTCGGATGGAGTCGTTCGAAGTCGAGGATCTGCTCACCGGCGCGACCCATACCTGGCAGGGCTCGTCGAACTTCGTGCGACTCGAAGCTGGGGGCGAGCCGGCACACGTGTTTCGGGTTCGTCCGCGGCGTGGCTCCAGGGAGACGGGACGTTGATGCGCGACCCGCTCTGGTACCGCGAAGCGATCATCTACGAGTTGCACGTGCGCGCCTTCCAGGACTCGGGCGCCGACGGGATCGGGGACTTCCGCGGCCTCACCCGAAGGCTCAACTACCTCGCCGACCTCGGCGTGACGGCCCTGTGGTTGTTGCCGTTCTACCCGTCGCCGCTCCGGGACGACGGCTACGACATCGCCGACTACACGTCCGTGCATCCGGCTTACGGGACGGTTCGCGACTTCCGAGCGTTCCTCCGGGCGGCGCACGAGCGCGGCCTGCGGGTGATCACCGAGGTCGTCATGAACCACACCTCCGACCAGCACCCGTGGTTCGTGCGTTCGCGCAAGGCCGCCGCCGGCACCGTCGAGCGCGACTTCTACGTGTGGAGCGACACGAGTGAGCGCTACCGCGAGGCGCGTGTGATCTTCAAGGACTTCGAGACGTCGAACTGGGCGTACGACCAGGGGACGGGTCAGTACTACTGGCACCGGTTCTACTCGCACCAACCGGACCTGAACTTCGACAACCCGCACGTGCGACGCGCGATGTTCGACGTCGTCGAGTTCTGGCTCGACATCGGCGTGGACGGCCTCCGCCTCGACGCGGTGCCGTACCTGTTCGAACGGCGGGGGACCAACTGCGAGAACCTGCCCGAGACCCACGAGTTCCTGAAGTCGCTCCGTGCGCACATCGACAGCCGATATCAGGACCGGATGCTGCTCGCCGAGGCCAACCAGTGGCCCGAGGACGCCGTCTCGTACTTCGGCGACGGCGACGAGTGCAACATGGCGTTCCATTTCCCGCTCATGCCGCGGATGTTCATGGCCCTTCGGATGGAGGACCGCTTTCCGGTGATCGACATCCTCGAGCAGACGCCGCCGATCCCCGACAACGCGAGGTGGGCGCTGTTCCTTCGCAACCATGACGAGCTCACGCTCGAGATGGTCACCGACGAGGAGCGCGACTACATGTACCGGGTGTACGCGCAGGATCCGCAGGCGCGGATCAACTTGGGGATCCGGCGGCGCCTGGCGCCCCTGCTCCGCAACGATCGGCGCGTGATCGAGGTGATCAACGGGCTCCTGTTCTCGCTGCCGGGGACGCCGGTCATCTACTACGGCGACGAGATCGGGATGGGCGACAACATCTACCTCGGTGATCGCAACGGGGTGCGGACGCCGATGCAGTGGAGCGCGGACCGGAACGCCGGCTTCAGCCGAGTGAACCCGCAGCAGCTGTACCTACCCGTCGTCGTCGGGCCGGAGTACCACTACGAGTCGCTGAACGTCGAGGCGCAGCAGGACAACCCGCGGTCGCTGCTGTGGTGGATGAAGCGACTGATCGCGCTGCGGAAGCGTTCGGCCGCGCTTTCGCGGGGGACGCTCGAGTTCCTGTACCCGGAGAACCGCCGGATCCTCGTGTTCATCCGCCAGCACGAGGACGAACGGATCCTCGTCGTGGTGAACCTCGCGCGCTCGGTCCAGTACGTTGAGCTCGACCTTTCCGCGTACCGAGGCCTGGTGCCGAACGAGCTATTCGGGGCGACGGAGTTCCCCTCGATCGGGGAGCTCCCGTACTTCCTCACGCTCGGACCGCACTCCTTCTACTGGTTCAGGCTGGAGCCGCAGACGATCGACGTCGATCTCGGCGCCGCCCGCCGTCCTCCGGAGCTCGAGGTCGCCGGGTCGTGGCGGAACGTGTTCGCCAAGGCGAATCGTCCTGCACTCGAGGAGGCTCTGCCGGCGTTCCTGCTTGGGTCCCGTTGGTTCGGCGGCAAGGCCCGGAGGATCCGGTCAGCCGAGTTCGTCGAAACGATCCCGGTCGGGGACGACTCGCAGATCGTCGGCGTGATCGGGCTCGTGTCGGTGGAGTACGCGGAAGGCGACCCCGAGACGTACGTTCTGCCGCTCGCGTGCGCGTCGGTCGAACGAACGCCGGATCTCCTCGAGTACCAGGCGCGGTCGGTCCTCGCCTGTCTTCGGACGCGTGAGGGTGAGCGCGCGTTGTTCGACGGGATCGGCGATCCGAGCGTGGCGCGGGCGTTGTTGGAGGCGATCCGGCGCCGTCGGCGCCTCGGCGCCGACGGCGCCCGCATCGACGCGGTTCCCACGAAGGCGTTCCGCCGGCTGGCCGGACCACCCGACGACTCGGTCGACCCCCGGCCATTGCAGGCGGAACAGAGTAACTCGTCGGTGCTCTTCGGCGACCGACTCGTCCTGAAGCTGTACCGCCGGCTCGAGCAGGGCGTGAACCCGGACCTCGAGATCGGACGGTTCCTGACCGACCGCGCGAACTTCGAGCACATCGCCCCCGTCGCCGGGGGGCTCGAGCTCCGAAGGGGACCGGGTCAGCCGCTGACGCTCGGGATCCTGCATGGATACGTCCCGAACGAGGGCGACGCGTGGTCGTTCACGCTCGACAGGGTCCGGGGATACCTCGAGGGCGTGCTCGCCCGTGCGGCGGCGCACCCCGACCTCAATCCGCCAGAACCGACGCTTCACGATGTCCTGAGTTCGGGCGTTCCCGACATCGCGGTCGAGACGATCGAGTCGTACCTTGAGTCCGCTCGACTCCTCGGACGTCGAACAGCCGAGATGCACCTCGCCTTGGCGGGAGAGCAGGAAGATCCGGCGTTCGCGCCGGAGCCGGTGACGCCCTTCGAGCAGCGGTCGCTGTACCAGTCGCTCAGGGGCGTCGCGAACCGCACGATGCTGGTCCTTCGTTCGCACCCGGACCTCGTGGGGGCCGAGCAGCTGTTGGCCCTCGAACGGCCGATCTTCGAACGACTGCGCTCGGTCCTTGACATCCGCATCACCGGCTCGAGGATCCGGATCCACGGCGACTTCCACCTCGGCCAGGTTCTGTACACGGGGCGCGACTTCGTGATCATCGACTTCGAAGGGGAGCCGGCTCGCTCGATCGGCGAACGCCGCATCAAACGACTCCCGCTCGTCGACGTCGCCGGGATGGTTCGTTCGTTCCACTACGCCGCGCACGTCGCGGCGCGCGCCGGCGACCTGGTCGAGCCCGAACAGGCGGCTCGGATCGCCCCGTGGGTGCGCCTGTGGTACGTCTCGGTGGCTGGCACGTTCCTGCGCGAGTACCTCGACATCGTCGAGAGCACCCCGTTCCACGCGCGCACGCGCGAGGAGTTTCGCGTCCTCCTCGACGGCTACATGCTCGGCAAGGCGCTGTACGAGGTGTCGTACGAGGCGAACAACCGACCCGAGTGGCTCCCCATCCCCGTCACCGGCGTCGTCGAACTGTTGAAGGAACCCCAGTGAGCTCGAGCCGGGTTCGGCACGACATGTCCCTCCTCACAGACCAGGACCTGCACCTGTTCAACGAGGGAACCCACGCGCGGTTGTTCGAGCGGCTGGGAGCGCATCCGACGACGATCGACGGCGAGCCGGCGACGTACTTCGCGGTGTGGGCGCCGGGAGCGAGCTCGGTATCGGTGATCGGTGACCACAACGGCTGGAATCGCACCGCCGACCTGCTTCGCCCACGCGGATCGAGCGGCATCTGGGAGGGAGTGGTCCCGGGCGCGAGGCACGGCACGATCTACAAGTTCCACATCGCCTCACGCGACGGCCGCTACCGAGTCGACAAGGGCGATCCGCTCGCGGCGTTCTGGGAGGTACCACCGAGGACGGGAAGCGTGGTGTGGGACACGTCGTACGAGTGGCACGACGAAGAGTGGATGCGGGGTCGTGGCGGTATCCAGGCCGTCGACGCGCCGGCCGCCGTGTACGAGGTCCACCTCGGGTCATGGATGCGGGACGAAACCGGCCAGATGCCCGGCTATCGCGACATCGCCCGTCGCCTCGCCGACCACGTGAAGTCGCTGAACTTCACGCACGTCGAGTTGCTCCCCGTGATGGAGCATCCGTTCTACGGGTCATGGGGCTACCAGACGACCGGGTACTTCGCGCCTACCAGCCGGTATGGCGCGCCGCAGGACCTGATGGCGCTGATCGACCTGCTGCATCGCGAGGGCATCGGCGTGATCCTGGACTGGGTGCCGTCGCACTTCCCCTCGGACGAGCACGGGCTGGCGTACTTCGACGGGACGCACCTGTACGAGCACGCGGACCCCCGTCAGGGATTCCATCCGGACTGGGGGAGCTACATCTTCAACTACGGCCGGAACGAGGTGCGCTCATTCCTGCTTTCGAGCGCGATGCACTGGCTCGAGCGGTATCACGCGGACGGTCTCCGCGTGGACGCCGTTGCGTCGATGCTCTACCTCGACTACTCGCGGCGCGAGGGAGAGTGGATACCGAACGAGCGCGGTGGGCGCGAGAACCTCCGGGCGGTCGAGTTCCTGCGCGCGATGAATACGACGCTCTACGGAGCTCACGCCGACACCCAGACCGTCGCGGAGGAGTCCACCGCGTGGCCGGGTGTCTCGACGCCCGTCGACGCCGGCGGCCTGGGGTTCGGATACAAGTGGGACATGGGGTGGATGCACGACACGCTGCTGTACATGTCGAAAAATCCCGTCTACCGCACGCATCAGCACGACACGATCACGTTCCGGATGCTGTACGCGTTCAACGAGAACTTCGTCCTGCCGCTCTCCCACGACGAGGTCGTATACGGCAAAGGCTCGCTGCTGGCCAAGATGCCGGGCGACGACTGGCAGCGGTTCGCGAATCTCCGCCTGCTGTACGCGTATCAGTTCGCCCAGCCAGGGAAGAAGCTCCTGTTCATGGGCGGCGAGATCGCGCAGACCACCGAGTGGAACCACGAGTCCGGCCTGGACTGGGGCCTCCTGCAGCGTGCGCCGCACGAGGGCGTCCGGCGCATGGTTGCCGACGTCGCGGCGCTGTACCGCGACGAGCCGGCGATGCACGAGCTCGACGCGAGGCCGGACGGGTTCGAGTGGGTGGACGCGTCGGATCGCGCCGCGAGCGTCATCTCTTTCCTTCGCAAGCCTCGGAAGGGACGGCCGGTCCTGTTCGTCGCGAACTTCACGCCGGTGCCGCGGCACCGCTACCGCGTCGGCGTTCCGGTGGGTGGGCGGTGGCGGGAGGTGCTGAACACCGACGCCGAGACCTACGGCGGGAGCGGGCAGGGGAACTACGGCGGCCTCGAAGCGGACGATGTCGGGATGCACGGGCGGCCGCACTCGCTGGCACTCGTGCTGCCGCCCCTTGGCGCGGTCTTCCTCACGCCGGAGGCCGGGGGGTCGGGGGGCCCAAGAAGCGAGCGCGACGGCGCGAGCGTTGGCCCCCCGGAGGAAGGTTCCTGACCTCGCGCGTCTGGCCCGGCTCGCCTTCGCCGCTCGGCGCGACGTGGGACGGCGAAGGGGTGAACTTCGCGCTCTTTTCAGAGCACGCCACGGCGGTCGAGCTGTGCTTGTTCGAGCGGCCGGACGACGCCGCCGTGTCCCAGCGCATCCAGCTGCGCGAACGCACGGATCTCGTGTGGCACGCGTATCTGCCCGACGCGCGTCCCGGGGCCCTGTACGGGTTCCGAGTTCACGGGCCGTACGCGCCGCAGGAGGGGCACCGTTTCAACCCGAACAAGCTGCTGATATGCCCGTACGCGAAGGCGATCACCGGCACGATCGACTGGGACGACTCGCTCTACGGCTACCGCATCGGCGATCCCGCGGAGGACCTCGCCTTCGACGACCGCAATAGCGCCGGCCACATGCCGAAGGGCGTCGTCGTGGACACGGCGTTCACCTGGGGCGAGGACCGGGCGCCCGACACACCGTGGAATCGAACCGTGATCTACGAGTGTCACGTCCGAGGCATGACGATGCGCCACCCCGACGTGCCCCCCGAGCTGCGCGGGACGTTCCTCGGTATGGCGTCCGATCCGATCCTCGACCATCTGCTCTCGCTCGGAGTCACCGCTGTCGAGGTCCTCCCGGTC
>DASUQY010000125.1:0-4425 GCA_036280315.1 Actinomycetota bacterium | reverse complement strand
CAGCGACCGTTCATCTCGGAGGTCGAGGTCGCGACGGCGACCACCGCGAACAGGCTCATCTCGGATGTGGAGCCGGGCGTCCCACTGGTGTTCCTCGTCGATGAACAGGACGGAGCGCTCTCGTTCCTCGCCACGCGCGCGGGGAACGTCATCCGCGCGGCCGTCCCGCCTGATCGGATCCGCGACGTCGTCATCTGGGCGCCGCTAGGCGATCCGAACGGCGATGTCGAACGGCGGGCGCTGGCAGATCTGACGGGTCGCGACGTCGATGCGGCGCTCGATCGATCGGGGCAGGAGGCGGAGCTGATCGTCCTCACGCCGTTCTACGACGTCGACAAGCTCGGCGTTCCTCGTGAAGCGACGGTGATCGACCCCGGCAGCGGTCCGCTCATCGAGGGCGATCCGGTCCAACCGCTGGAGCCGGCGTCGCGCGCGGCCACGGCGGCGTCCGCAGCACTGACCCTCGCCTTCCTGTGGATCGTCGGATACGGCTGGGCGCGAACGGTCTTTACCAACACGCTTTCGGCGACGGCCACAGCGATCGCGATCGGCGCAGCCGGCGTCACGCTCTCGGCGATCGCGCTCGAACGGCTGGGCGTTCCTCTCGACGCCCCCGCCGGCGCGTGGATCGTCTCAGTGCTTGCCGGTGGGAGCGGGTACCTCGTGTGGCGAGTCCTCGAGCGGCGCACCATCGCGAACTCGAGCCCACAGGTCGACGAGAAGCCACACGAGTAGCGCGATCAGGATCGGCGTCAGCACGTAGTGCCCGAAGAGGAGGTTCGCGTCGTACGCCGATGCGAACGTCGCCGGCTCTGAGGTCCATTGCGAGACGATGAGACCGAGGCTCGTTCCGATCAACACGATCCTCGGCACGCGGGGCAAGAGCCACGCCAGCGGAAGCGTCCACGTGACGTACCACGGCAACAGCACCGGGCCGAGCAACGTCAGGCAGAGCAGCCCCCACCCCCATGCTGCGCCGATGCGGGCCGTCTCCATCACGCCGTCGACCAGCCGTCGACCGATGGCGGCGATGGCCGCCACGAAGACGAGAGGGAAGACGATGCGCGGAATGAGCTCCAGCGTTTTGCCGCCGACCGCGTCGAACAGCCGGTGGAACAGGCGCGACGGCGCGAGCCAGCCTTCGTGCGTGGCCAGCTCGAAGACGCCGAGCGTCGGGTCGGTGGTGTTCAGGAACGGCGCTGCGGCGAGCAGCCCGATCGCGAGCGCAACGCCGCCATGCGCGGCGAGTACGCGCCAGCGTTCACGCGCGGGAGCTGTGGCAACCGCCACGAGCACCAAGAGAAGGAGTGGAACGACGGCGGTCACCTTGACGAGCATGCCGAGCGCGAGCACGGCGGTCGCGAGCAGATTCCGGCGCGCGTACACGAGAGCAAGGGCCGAGGCGATCGACAGCGCGACGAGCAGGTCGTTGTGTCCGCTCGCGACGCTCTGGAACAGCACGACCGGATTCAGGCCGAGGATGGCGACGGCGAACGCCTCACGGTGCGGTCGCTCCCGGCGGACCAGGCGTGCGACGACGGCGATCGTCGCCAGGCTCGCGGCGATAGCGATGACTCGGAACACGGCGATGAACTGAGCGACCTCGTCGACCGCGCGCGCGACGAGGGCCGACGCCTGCGTCCACAGAGGGCCGTACACCGCCGGCGTGTCGAACCACTTCGGGCCGACGAACGCCGCGAGGGCGTCGTGCGGGTAGTCGGCCGGCGTAGCGACGTACGGGTTCGAGTGGTACACGGCTGCGATCCGCCCGTAGTACGCATACGAGTAGACGTCGCGCGAGAACAGCAGCGGGATGAACAGCAGCGCGACGTGATACGCGACGGTTAGCCAGAGAACGATTCGCGACGGGATCCCGCCGCGCCACGTCTCGAAGAGCACGAACGCGAACGCCGCGGCCGCGAGCGCAACCGCGACGACCCCCACGGCCGCGAACGCGTTCCCGTGCACCGCGTCCACGCCGACGACGCCCGAGAGCCACCGGAACGGACCGCTCGGCCGGGCGGCGGCCGGCAGTGCCGGACTGAACGGTGATCCTGGGGTCGCGGCCACCGTCGCGACGAACACGAACGAGACGATCGATGCCCCGATCGCGAACCTGCCACGGCGCGACATGCTCACGTTCCGACTGTAGCGGGGAGACCGCGCTCGGGAAGTCGCGCTAGAGCCCCGGACCGGAGAGACGCACGTCGCCGTCGACCGTCCGCACGTACACCTGCCAGTTGTAGTAGGCGTAGTACGCATCCGGGAATCGCATCATCGTTCGCGCATACCACCACACGGCGTTCACATACGCGTCGACGGGGTTGTACGCATATAGCGCTCGGCGGTAGTCCTGGGGCGCGCCGGACGCGCGCAGGTAGTTCGCGGCTCCCATTACGGCGTCCTCGGGGTCGTTGATGTCGCCACCCATCCCGTAGGCCTCCCACGTCGACGGGATGAACTGCATCGGCCCCTGCGCGCCGGCGGAGCTCGCCGACCGGATCCGCCCCATCCGGGTCTCGATCAGCATCACCGCGGCGAGGACCTCCCAGTCGATGCCGAACCGTCGCTCGGCGGCCCGGAAGTACGAGCGAAGCCGGTCCGCCGGTTCGGGCCTGCGGATCCGGAAGTCCGGGAGGATGCTCACCGCACCGAAGTGCTCGAACAGCGCGTGCGTAGCGGCGACGTTGCGACCCGCCTCGACGGCGATCCTTTTCGCCAGACGATCGATCACGCCATCGGCGACCGAAGGCCGCTCCGCGAGCCATCGGTAGATGCGCTGTTCGTACAGCGTCAGCAACACCACGTCCCGGGGCGGCGGCCACGTCGCCGGGTCGCCGCGTCGGTCCCACACCGCGATCGCGTCGCGGTTCCGCGTGAACGTTTGCTCGAATGCTTGCGCAAGCTCGCCCCGCCGCGTGGGGACCGGCTCGTCCGGAGCCGGTAGTGGCTCGGCGGGTTCATCCGGTGGCGGCGAGGGCAGCGGCGAGGGTGTGACACTCGTCCCACCGGTCGCGCCCGCGGCACGGATACGTGGCCCGTCCGCTCCGGTCACGCCGCCGGACGCCGCGCACGAAACGCCGAGCACCGAGACCACACAGAGCACAACGAACCGACGCGTCATCCGACGGCGGCCGCGTCCTCGTACGGCGACTCGAGCAACTCGCGCACCGAGCCGTCCTGGTCGAAGAACAGGAATCGGTCCATCCGGCGCATGAACCATCTATCGTGCGTCACAGCGATCACCGTGCCCTCGTACCGATCCATCGCCAGCTCGAGCGCGTCGGCCGACGCCACGTCGAGGTTGTCCGTCGGCTCGTCGAGCAGCAGCATCGTCGGCGAGTCGATCTCCATCAGCAGCAGTTGCACACGCGCCTGTTGACCGCCCGAGAGGACCTCGAACGGGTTCCGCGCAGCGACGTCGAGCTCGTACCGGCGGAGCGCCGACATGGCCTGCGTCATCGAGAGCCCCTTCGCTCGCAGAACGTCGACGATCGGCAGGTTCCCGATGTCCGGGCGCTCGTGCAGCTGCGCGAACAGCGCCGGGTGAACGCGAGCACCCAGCCGCCACTCTCCCTGGTGCGCGACCGGCTCGCCGGAGAGCAGCCGGAGGAAGAACGACTTCCCCGAGCCGTTCGGCCCGATCACGCCGACGCGCTCGCCGAACCAGATCTCGGTGTCGAACGGCCGCACGATGTCGCCGATCGCCAGCCCGTGGATGCGAAGCGCTACCTTCCCCGTCCGGCCGCCGCCGATCCGCATCCGCACGTCCTGCACATCGGGTCGGAGCGGCGGCGCGTTGCGCGCCTCGAACCGTTCCAGTCGGTGCTCGGCGTTGCGCGCCTTGGTCGACCAGCCGTCGTTGTACGCGGCCTTGCGCTTCATCTCCTTGATCATCTCGGCCAGGCGTTTGCGCTCCTCCTCGTAGCGGCGGTGGTCCTCCTCGAGCCGCTCGATGCGCGCGTCCCGCGACTCTGCGTACGTCGCGAACGGACCGACGTGCGTCCACGCCGCCTTGCCCTCGAGCGTGACGACGCGTTGCGCCGTTCGGTCCAGGACCGTTCGGTCGTGGGTCACCATCAAGATGGTCCGGTCGCTCGCGTTTACCGTGTCCTCGAGCCACCGCTTGCCCTCGATGTCGAGCGTGTTGTCCGGCTCGTCCAGAAGAAGCACGTCGAACGGCGAGTTGAACATCACCTCGAGCGCGAGCCGCTTGCGCTCCCCGCCCGAGAGCGTTTCGATGTGGCGCTCGGCAGACTGCGGGTATCGGCCTCCGAACGCTGCCTTCGTGCACCGGTCGAACATCGCCTCGGCCTCGTAGCCACCCGATTCGCCCCAATGTGCGAGCGCCTCGGCGTACCGGATCTGCGCGTCCTCGCCGGCGTGGTCGCGCATCCACCGCTCGGCCTTGGTGAGCCGCTTCGC
>DASUQY010000124.1:0-2730 GCA_036280315.1 Actinomycetota bacterium | reverse complement strand
AGCGTGGCGGCCTCCTCTGGGTCGAGGCCACCGAGAGCTCGTGCCGCGGTCAGCTCCTCGATCAGCGCGTGGTCTCTCATCGCGTCTCCAGGAGCGCCGCGCGCAAGCGGCGCATCCCAAGCAGCGTCCGCGACTTGACGGTACCGAGTGGTAGGCCGAGCCGAGCCGCGATCGTCGACTGCGACAGGCCGCCGAAATACATCAGCTCGATCACGCGACGCTGCTCCTCCGGCAGATCGTCGAGGGCCGCACGCACCGCCTTCCGTTCCTCGGGCAACCCGAGCTCGTCGAGGACGTCGTCCGAGGGATCCGGAACGACAACCAGATCGGCGCCGCGTGCGTCCAGGGCGCGGCGCCGCTGCGATCGCTCGCGCCGCACGGCGTCGACGGCCCGGTGGTGGACGGTGCCCATGAGCCACGAGCGAACGGAACCGCGATCCGCGTCGTACGCGTCGGGATTGCGCCACACGGCGAGGAATGCCTCCTGGACGATCTCCTCAGCGAGGAACGGTTGGCCGACGACGCGTCGAGCGAGCGACAGCGCCGTCGGTGCGTAGCGGCCGAACAGCGCGCGAAACGAGGCTTCGTCTCGGGCCCGCACCCCGCCGACGAGCTCACGGTCCTCGTCGTCAACCGGCATGGGGACATCCCACTTCGTTCCCGGTCGTGCCACGTCGAGGATCAGCTCGCCCACCGTTCTTTCGCTCGCGCGTCCTTATTTGTTCGCACCTGGACGCGCGTCGGATCGACGACGCCATGGGCCAGAGCCTAGCTACCTCGGTTCTGTCGTTCTCGGGTGATCCGGTGGGGGTCGGTCCGCGAAGGAGGCGTTGACCGCGCCACTCCGGAGGTGGTGACGAAGGACGGAGCCCGGACGGACCGGCTCTTTCGCGGCGCGGTCACGACAGAACGCATCGACCGAAGGAGGGGAACGTTGCGTACGAAGCGAATGCGAACGCGGGCGTTCGCGGCGGCGGCGTGCATCGCGGTGGTGGCCGGGCTCTTCGCGCTGGCGCCGCTGACGGGCGGCGCGTCCAGCCACCGCGAGGCGCCGCTCGTGGCGGCCGATCCGCAGATCGACACGACCGACGTGTGGGCGTTCGTCAGCGAGGACCGGCCCGACACGGTGACGTTGATCGCGTCGTGGATCCCGTTCCAGGAGCCCGCCGGCGGCCCGAACTTCTACGCCTGGGCCGAGGGAGCTCGCTACGACATCAACATCGACAACGACCACGACGCGAAGCCGGACGTGATCTACCGGTGGGTGTTCTCCGATCACTACCGCAATCGGAACACCTTCCTGTACAACACCGGCCAGGTCACGTCGCTGTCCGATCGGGATCTGAACTTCTTCCAGACCTACGACCTGATCCGGGTCGACCGGGAAGCCGGAAGGAGCCGGCTGCTCGTCGACGACGCGACCGCGGTGCCGAGCAACGTCGGCGCGGCCTCGATGCCGAGCTACAACACCAACCTGTTCGACGCCGGAACGGTGAGGTTCGGAAACCGGCCCAGCAACACGTGGGTCGGGCAGTCCGACGACGCGTTCTTCCTGGACCTTCGCGTGTTCGACCTGCTCTACGGGGCGGACCTGTCCGAGGTCGGCGACGACACGCTCGCTGGGTTCAACGTGAACACGCTCGCGCTGCAAGTTCCGAAGGACGACCTCGCCGCCGGCGGTGACGCGGATGCGAAGCCCATCGTCGGGATCTGGAGCACCACTTCCCGGAAGAGCCTTCGGATCCAGGAGCAAGATGGCTCGACCGGCGAACGTGGCAGATTCGTCCAGGTCTCGCGACTGGGGATGCCCCTCGTGAACGAGGTCGTCATCCCGGTCGGGTTGAAGGACTACTTCAACGGATCGAAGCCGACGGCGGACGGTGCGGCGCTGCCGCTCGTCCAGGACCCCGAGTTGCCGCACCTGCTAAACGGAATCTACGGGACCGCGGTCCCGGACTCGGACCCCGACAAGGCCGGAATCCAGCGGGCGGACCTGATCTCGGTGTTCCTCACCGGCGTGGAGGACCTCAACCAGCCCGCCGGTGTGACGCCGAGCGAGATGCTCCGGCTCAACATGTCGATCCCGCCGTGCTCGACAACGTGCTCGCCGTTCGGCGTGCTCGGCGGCGACACGGCCGGCTTCCCGAACGGGCGCCGTCTCGCGGACGACGTGATCGACATCTCGCTTCGGGTGGTGCTCGGTGTGCTGCTCGAGCAGAACAAGCCGCTGTCCGAGACGATCGGCGACGGTGTCGACGCGAACGACGTCGCGTTCAACGACGCGTTCCCGTACGTCGCGTACCCGCACGCGGGCTCGGACGCAAACCCGCACTGACGACGATGGGGTCCGGCCGCCTTCGGCGGCCGGACCACCTTCTCCTCTCTCTTGGAGTAGCCATGAAAGCGGTCGGACGGATCGGGATCGTCGTCGCGATCGCCGCGACCTTCCTCGTCGTGGCCGGCATCGCCGTCGTGCGGACGCCGGCCGAGCGCCACGACGGCACCGCCGCCGTGGTCTCTGCATCCGCGCTGCTGCGCCCCGGCGTCGGGGCCGGGGTGCTCGACGACCCGATCGATCGGCTCCAGCAACGCCTTCGAGAGCTGCCCGCGGACTGGCGTGGGTACGCGTCGCTCGGCCTCGCCTACGTCGCGCAGGCCCGCGTGACGGCCGATCCCACGTACTACCCGAAGGCGGAGAGCGCACTGCAGCGATCGTTCCGCTTGAACGAG
>DASUQY010000123.1:0-5143 GCA_036280315.1 Actinomycetota bacterium | reverse complement strand
AAGTGCGGTGCTCAGGCCGCCGGAATGGTCGGCGACGCGATCGCGGTCCGATGAGCCTCCGAGCGGCTCAGAAGAACGTGGCCACCGCGTCGACGACGCGATCGTTCGCGTCGAGCACCGGGATCACCCGCCACCGGTCGAACGCGCTGCACGGGTGCGAGATGCCGCACTTCACCAGATCGCCGACGTCGAGCGCGACGTCCTCCTCGACACGGATGAACGCGTGCTGATCGTTGAGGTCCGTCACGACGCAGCCGTCGAGCGGTCGCTGCTCGCCCGAGCTCGACCTCACCGCTAGGGGGATCGGCATGCCCTGGTCGAACGGAACGTCGCGACGTCCGAACCCCGCGATCGCCATCCGGCGTTCCGGTCGCGACAGCACGGGGCCCCACACCTCCATGGCCGAGCGGAACCGCGAGGCGCTCTCGGACTCCCCGGCGAACGGCGACAACCGTTCGTACATTCCGGAATCGTGCGTCAGGTAGCAACCGGACCGCAGGATGACCCGCGCGGGCACATCGCCGCGCCACATGTCGTGGAAGCGTTCCACGACCACGTCGAAGAACGCGCTTCCGCCGGCGGTGAGGACGACGCCGTCGTCGAACCCGCCACCCTTCACGAGCGCCTCGCCGAGGCCGCGCACCGCGTCGAGGTACTCGCGAACGCGATCGAGGCATGCCTCCGACCGGTCCCGGCAGACGAGTCCTTCGTACCCGGCGACACCGGCGAGCCGAAGCGTGCTCGATGCACGAACGCGTTCGGCCACACCGATCGCCTCCTCCACCGTTCGCGCGCCGGTGCGGCCGCCGAGATAGCCGAGCTCGACGAGAACATCGAGTCGTCTCGGCGCGATCGCGTCGTCCAGACGGGCGTCCAGGGTCTCCACCCCGCGGGCCGAGTCGACGTAGCAAAGAAGCTCGACCTCGGGGTCGTGGAGCGCGCTCGCGGCCCAGTCGATCGACGCGCGATCGACGAGCTCGTTCGCGATCACGATCCGCCGTACGCCGACCTCGCGCATCACGCGCGCCTGCGAGGCCGTCGCAGCCGTGATGCCCCACGCACCGGCTGCGAGCTGTCTCGCCCAGAGCTGCGGCGCCATCGACGTCTTCCCGTGCGGCGCCAGGTCCACGCCGGAGCGGTCGCAGAATGCCGCCATCAACGCGAGGTTGTGGCGAAGCGCGTCCTCACGAAGAAGCAATACGGGAGGTTCGAGGTCGTCGAAGGTCCACCCCTGCGTCGCGACGTCGCGCAGCGCGACGTCCTTCGGCGGGAACCCCCGCGCGAGATGGTCGACGCGGACGCCTCCGACGACGTCGTCCAGCTGCAGCGGAGGATGTGGGACGCTCACCGCGCGGACGCTAGCACCGCCCATCGGAAGGAGTTGCGGAGATGCCCGAGCTCGCGATGAACGGCGGCACACCCGTCAGGGCCACGTCCTACCCCTCGTGGCCCGTTTGGGACGACCGTGACGTCGAGGCGGTAACGACCGTGGTCAAGAGCGGGAACTGGGGAGGGTTCCCCGAGCCCGGTCCGAACGCCGAGCGTTTCGAGGAGGCGTTCGCCGCGTACCAGGGCGCGCGGCACGGCGTCCTGATGGCGAACGGCACCATCACGATGGAGGTGGCGCTCAAGGCGCTGGGCATCGGCTGGGGCGACGAGGTGATCGTTCCTGCCCTGACGTTCGCGGCGACGGCCTACGCGCCGATGGCGTCGGGAGCGGTCCCGGTCATCGTGGACGTCGAGCCGCGGACGTGGACGATCGATCCGAACCAGGTCGAGGCGGCGATCACCGACCGAACGCGCGCCATCATGCCCGTGCACCTCGGCCACCAGATGGCGGACATGGACCGGCTCGAGGAGATCGCGCGACGCCACGGCCTGGCCCTTGTCGAGGACTGCGCACACGCGCCGGGACAGCAGTGGCGCGGTCGCGGCGCGGGGTGTATCGGCGAGTTCGGCTCCTTCAGCCACCAGTCCTCGAAGATCCTCACCTCCGGCGAGGGCGGCACGCTCCTCACGGACGACGACGACCTCGCCGGGCGCGCGCACTCGATCGTGGACTGCGGTCGAGCGAAGGACCCGGACGAGAAGGAGTTCACGTTTGGCGCCAACTACCGGCTGGGCGAGCTCCACGCCGCGCTCCTGGTGGTCGGCATGGAACGGTTCCCCGAACAGCAGCGCGAGCGCGCCGAGGCGGGAAAGGAGCTGGAGCTACTGCTCGCCGACGTCCCGGGCGTCCGCGTCATGCCTGCCGACGAACGGATCACCCGATGGAGCTTCTACAACTACATCTTCGCCATCGATCCCGAGGCGTTCGGCGGCCGGACGAACGAGGTCGTGTGCGCGGCGCTCGAGGCCGAGGGGATCCCGGCCGAGGTCCAGTACCCGCCGATGAGCCGGTACGAGCTGTTTCAGCCGTCGCTGTCGCGGCTGCCCGTCGCCGTCGAGCACGCCGATCGGTTGGATCCGCAGCGGATGTCGTTCCCCGTCGCCGAGGCGGCGGGCCTGCGTGAATCCGTGTACCTGATGGAGAACGTGTTCCGTGACGGCTCCCGTGGCGTCCAGGACGTCGTCGAAGCGCTGAACAAGGTGCAGCGGAACGCCGACGAGCTTCCCGGGCCCACGGGGGTAGCACAGTGAGCGAAGCGAACGTTGTGCGAACCCCCGCCCGAGGCGTCTAGTTCGGGAAGAACCGCGGCAAGTGCTCGCGGTTGGCTTCGAGGAGCGCGTCGAGCAGCGGGCGGGCGACGTCGTAGCCACCGACGAGGGGGTTCGTCATCAGCGCCTTGAGCGCGAGCACTCGGTCGCCGGACGTCGCGGCGTCGATCGTGAGGAGCTCGTACGCCTTCGCGTGCTCGACGAGGCCGAGCATCTCAGGGGCGAGCGGAGCGACGTGGAGCGGGTGCGCGCCGTCGTGGTCGATCGTCGCGGCAACCTCCACCACTGCGTCGGTCGGCAGGTTCGGGATCGCGCCGTCGTTGCGAACGTCGACCACCTGCACGTCCCCCGTGCCGGCGTGCAACGAGGCGACGAGCGCCGCCGCCGCGTCGCTGTAGTAGGCGCCGCCGCGTTGCTCGAGCAGCTTCGGCTTCACGTCGAGCGACGGATCGCGGTACAGCTCGAGCAGCCCGGCCTCGATCCGCATGACCTCCTCGGCGCGAGTGCCTCCCGAACGCTGGCGCTCCAGGACCTCGTTCGTGAAGTAGTAGTAGTGCAGGTACGAGCTCGGCACGGCTCGGAGCGCGGCGAGCAGCTCGGCCGGCATCTCGCTCTCCTTCGCGACGGTGTCCATCGCGGTGTCGAGCAGCTCGGGCAACCGGTCGACGCCGTCGACGAACACCGCGCGCTCCCACGACAGGTGGTTCAGCCCGACGTGCTCGAGCTGGACGCGTTCGGGCTTCACCCCCAGTTGCTTCGCCACCCCGCGTTGCATGTTGATCGCCACGTTGCACAGCCCGAGGGCGCGATGTCCCCTGTCGAGGAGCGACTGCGTGATCAACCCCGTCGGGTTGGTGAAGTCGACGAGCCAGGCGCCCGGCGCCCCACGGCGCTCGACGTCCTCCGCGAGCTCGAGCACGACCGGAACCGTTCGGAGTGCCTTGGCGAACCCTCCCGGCCCGGTGGTCTCCTGCCCAACGCAGCCGAACCGCAGGGGGATCGTCTCGTCGTTCAGCCGCGCGGCCTGGCCGCCGACGCGGAGCTGAACGATGACGAACTGCGCCCCGTCGAGCGCCTCGTCGCGCCGCGACGTCCGGACGAGCGTCCCGGTCCACCCGGCGCGTCGGAGCATCCGATCGGCGAGGGAGCCCACGACGTCGAGGCGTTCGGCGTCCACGTCGAGGAGCACGAGCTCGTCGACGGTCAAGCGGTCGTAGCGGGTGACGAAGCCCTCGACCAGCTCGGGCGTGTACGTGCTACCGCCACCGACGACCGCGATCTTGACGCCCACGTCGGCGGGCATCGTACACTCACGCCGTCGAAATCGTTAGGAAACTTTCCTGATTGCCCTTGACGCCGGATCGCGAGCGCGCGGAGACTCTCCGCGACGCCGAGGGGGCTGACGGTGGCGCGGATCGTTCTCGAGAACGTGACGAAGGTCTTCGGCGACGACGTCATCGCGGTCGACGACGTCTCGCTCGAGATCGGCGACGGCGAGTTCATGGTGCTGGTGGGACCCTCTGGGTGCGGCAAGTCCACGATCCTGCGAATCGTCGCCGGGCTCGAGGACGTGACGGCCGGCGAGGTCCACATCGGTGGCACGCAGGTCACGGACCTCCCACCGAAGGAACGCGACATCGCGATGGTGTTCCAGAACTACGCGTTGTACCCGCACATGACCGTGGAGCAGAACATCGGGTTCGGCTTGAGGCTGTCGCGGCGGCCCAAGGAGGAGATCCGACGGCGGGTCCACGACGTCGCGACGACCCTCGGGCTGGAGAAGTTGCTCGAACGCAAGCCTGCGGAGCTCTCGGGGGGCCAGCGGCAGCGCGTCGCGATGGGACGCGCGATGGTACGTGAGCCGCAGGCGTTCCTCATGGACGAGCCGCTGTCGAACCTCGACGCCAAGCTCCGCGTTCAGATGCGCGCCGAGCTGGCCCGGCTTCACGAGCGCCTGGGGACGACGACGCTCTACGTCACGCACGACCAGGTCGAGGCGATGACGCTCGGCCATCGTGTCGCCGTCCTGCGAGACGGGATGTTGCAGCAGATCGACACACCGCAGAACCTGTACTCGCGCCCGGCCAACCTGTTCGTGGCGGCGTTCATCGGTTCGCCGCCGATGAACCTGGTAGAGGCGACCATCTCCGATGGAAGGGTCACGTTCGGCGAACACGAGATCGCGCTGCCGAGCGAGCTCCCGGACGCCGCCGGAGGGACCGTGATCCTGGGGATCCGACCGGCCGACTTCGAGGACGCGGACGTGTGGCACGACGCGCGCCGCCCCACCATCGAGGTGACAGCGGAGGTCACCGAGGAGCTGGGCTCGGAGATGAACGTCATTTTCCCGGTCCAGGCGCCTCCGGTCCTGACCGAGGACACGCTGGCGGCAGCGACCGACGTGGAAGACGACGCCGTCCAGCTCTTGGCGGAGATCCACGAGCGAGCTCGCTTCTGCGCGCGAGTCGACGCCAGGAGCAAGATC
>DASUQY010000122.1:0-4225 GCA_036280315.1 Actinomycetota bacterium | reverse complement strand
GCTGCCCCGCGCTTGGCCTGGTGCTTCGCCCCGGGCGCCTTTGACGACGGAGCGTCTCGAGCCCGCCGGTGTCGTTCGCCTTGACGAGCGTGGCCTGGCCTTCGCGGAGGGACACGACCGAGACCGAGCACGGATCGATGGCCAGTCGCTGCAGATGGTCGGCATGCATCCCGACGAAATGCGCCACCAGCAGCTTGATCACGTCGGCGTGCGTGACCACCACGATCGACTGGTTCGGATGAGCGGCCGCAAGCGCGTCGAGCTCGGATGCGCCGCGCGCCTGTACCTCGAGCAGGGTCTCGCCGCCGGGGAAGCGAACCGTCGACGGCGATCGCTGCACGACGCGCCATAGCCGGGTGCGGCGGAGCGACGAGATCGTTCGCCCGGTCCACTCGCCGTAGTCCACCTCGAGCAGTCCGCGCCTCGCGACGACGCTGAGCCCACGTCGTCGCGCGAGTGGCGCGATGGTCTCGCGGCACCGCTCGAGCGGGCTCGTGTAGATCGCGTCGAGGGGAATGCCATCGAGCCGCTCGACAAGCCGAACGGCTTCCTCGCGGCCGCGGGCGTTCAGGTGCACGCCGCGCGACCACCCCGTGAGTCGCTTTCCCGCAGCGTCCGTCGCCGCGTGACGGACGAGCAACAGCAGCGTCATCGATCGGCCGCGGGCAGGCGGACCTCGAATCGGGTCCCGCGACCGAGCTCGCTCTCCACCGAGACGCGGCCCGCGTGGTTCTCGACGACGTGCCGGACGATCGAAAGGCCGAGCCCGGTCCCCCCCGTCTCCCGCGAGCGTGCGCGGTCCACGCGATAGAAGCGCTCGAACACGCGGGGGAGGTCGCGCTGCGGGATGCCGACGCCGGTGTCACTCACCGCGAGCACCGCGTCACCCTCGTGTTCCCCCAGCTCGACCGAGATCCGCCCGCCCGGACGCGTATGGCGGATCGCGTTGTCGACCAGGTTGCGGACGAGCAGCGCGAGGTCGCGCGCCGTGCCCTGCACCTTCGGCGTCGATTGCGCCGTCATCGAGAGCTGAACGCCGGCCTCCGCGGCGCGCTCCTCGGAGCGTTCGATCTCGTCGCGCACGATGGCGTCGAGCGCGACGATCTCCTTCAGGTCGCTGCCCGCCTCGAGCCGGGACAGGTCGAGCAGGTCCGAGACGATCCGCGACAGCCGGGCGGCCTCTCGTTCGAGCTGCGCGGCGAACCGCGGAATCACCGCGGGATCGTCGCTCGCGGCGCTGTAGATCGTCTCCGCTGCGGCCTGGATCGACGCCACCGGCGTCTTGAGCTCGTGGGACGCGTTCGCCACGAAGTCTCGCCGAACGGCGTCGAGGCGCTTGGCTTCAGTCACGTCTCGGACCACGAGCAGGACGGCGCCGGCGCCGACCGGGATGGCCAAGCCGCGGAGCCACCGGTCGGGACCGCCGGCCTGCGTCTCGGCCGCTACGGTCTCGCCGAGCTCGCCGGCGCGACGGCACGCGTCGCGGAGGGCGAGGGGAAGGACCATGGCCGCTGCTCGCGGGATCGCGCCGAGGTGCCGTTCGGCGCCGAGGTTCGCGTAAACGGTGTCGCCCTCCGGGCCGAACAGCACGACCCCATCGCGCATGGAGGACAGGACGAGGTCCATCTGCTCGCGATCGCGCTCGGCCGCGGTCGCCCTGACCTCCAGGTCGGCGACCCGGCGGTCCTTCTCGGCGGTCTCGGCGCGGCGCCGGTGTCGCTCCCGGGAGAGCGCGACGATCGCGACGAGCGCGGCCGCGGCGGCCCCGATCGCGAAGATCAGGACGGCGTCCACGAGCGCGATTGTAGGAGTGCCGGGGAAGCGTTCATCGTCCCGTCACGGAAGCTTCCCGCCACGTCCGAACGGCAACCACGAGGCGGCCACCCTGGATACGTAGGCTCGCGCCGTGACGTTGAACCTGCCGCGTGATTGTCCCGAGTGCGGCGCGATGGCGTCCGTTCGCGACGGCGTGTGCGACCTGTGCCTGACCGATCTGGAGGAGTACGCGCCGGCGGCGACGTCCCGCCGTCCACCTGCCTCGGGGGCCGAGCGCCGACGAGAGCTCGAGACCGACGAGGAGCTGTGGTTCAGCGAGGCCTGGTTCTCGTAGCCGGAACCTAACGCTGCTGTCGTTCGCACGCCGTTCACGCTTCGTGACTCGTTCACGCGTCGTTCATGTGTGAGCCGGGAGACGTTCACGGTCGGCCTCTAGCGTCGCCACGAGAGACCGACCATCGACGCCAAGGAGGGCAGATGGTGAAGCGGAGGAAGTGGGCCGTCGTGGCCTTGTTCGCGGCGCTGACGCTCGTGGCCGCCGCGTGCGGCGACGACGACGGCGGCACGGACGGCGGTGGAGGAGCGACAGGCCCCGGGAATCTCGAGGGGTCGATCGTGGTGTCGGGCTCGTCGACCGTCGAGCCGATCTCCTCGCTCGTCGCGGAGATCTTCAACGAGACCAACCCGGACGTAGCCATCACGGTCGACGGGCCGGGCACGGGTGACGGGTTCGAGCTCTTCTGCAACGGCGAGACGGACATCAGCGACGCGTCGCGGCCGATCGAGCAGGAGGAGGCCGACGCCTGCGAGGCCAACGGCATCCAGTACACGGAGCTCGAGGTCGCGTTCGACGGCATCACGGTGATGACCAACCCCGAGAACACGGCGGTGGAGTGCCTGAACAACGGTGACCTGTACGCGCTGTTCGGCCCCGAGTCGGAGGGCTTCAGCACGTGGAGCGACGCGAACGCGCTCGCGCAAGAGGTCGGCGGGAACGGGAACTTCCCGGACGAACCGCTCGAGATCACCGCACCGGGCGAGGAGTCGGGAACGTACGACGCGTTCATCGAGCTGTCCGGGATCCCGGACATCGCAATCGAGCAGGGCATCCCCGAGGACGAGTCGGAGGCGCTGCGCCAGGACTACACGTCCTCGCCGAACGACAACGTGATCATCCAGGCCATGGCCGGTTCTCCGTCATCGCTCGGTTTCGTCGGGTTCGCGTTCGCCGAGGAAGCCGGCGACCAGGTGCGGGAGATCGGCATCGACGGCGGCGACGGCTGCGTCACGCCGTCCGCCGAGACGATCAGCGACGCCTCGTACCCGCTTTCACGCTCGCTGTACATCTACGTAAACAACGAGAAGCTGGGGCAGAGCGAAGCGCTGCGTGCCTACGTCGACTACTACCTGACCGACGAGGCCCTGAACCAACTGGTGTCGGAGGTGGGGTACATCCCGCTGCCGACGGACCGGATCGAAGCGACACGCGGCGTCTGGGCCGAAGCCGCCTGAGCCGAACGTCGTTGTCAGGGGAGGGCCGGCCCCGATATCGGGGCCGGCCCTTCCACCACTAGACTCGAGCGAGGGACCATGGCCGCGACGACCGTCACGCCCAGCGCCGATCTCCTGAGCGGCAGTGCCCGCCGTCGCTTCAAGGAGCGACTGGTCAAGGCGCTGTTCCAGGGTGCCGCACTGTTCTCGCTGATCGTGAGCGTGGCGATCGTCCTCGCCCTCATCGGCCAGGCGATCTCATGGCTGTTCGACATCGACCTGTCCTGGTTGTGGGCGGGCGTGTGGTCACCCCGCAGCAACCAGTTCGACATCCTCACCCTGTTCCTGGGAACCCTGCTCATCTCGGTCATCGCGATGTTCGTTGCCGCCCCGCTCGGGATCGGCGCCGCTCTGTACCTGTCGGAGTACGCGAACCCGCATGTCCGGCGGACGCTGAAGCCGATCCTCGAGGTCCTCGCCGGCATCCCTAGCGTGGTCCTCGGCTACTTCGCGCTCACGGTGATCCAGCCGGACCTCGTACAGCTGATCTTCAACGACGTCGGTGCGTTCTCGTACCTCGCCGCCGGGATCGCCGTGGGCATCCTGACGATCCCGTTGATCGCGTCGGTCGCCGAGGACGCGATGTACGCCGTTCCGCACGCGCTCCGAGAGGCGGCCTACGGGATCGGCGCTCGCCGGCGCACCGTGGCGATCCGTGTCGTCATCCCGGCGGCCGTGTCGGGCATCGTCGCCGCGCTGATCCTTGGCATCTCCCGGGCGATCGGCGAGACAATGGTGGTCGCGATCGCCGCCGGGGCGACCGGGAGCGCTCAGCGGACGTTCAACCCGCTCGACGGGGGGCAGACGATGACCGGCGCGATCGCGTCGCTGGCCATCGGCTCGGATCGGGCGCAGGGCTCCGACCTCGCCTTCCCCTCGCTGTACTTCGTCGGACTGC
>DASUQY010000121.1:0-3099 GCA_036280315.1 Actinomycetota bacterium | reverse complement strand
GTTCGGCGTTCTCTCCGTCGCCGCGTACGGTCGCGCCGGCAGTGTCGCGTTCGCGGCCATCCCCATCGCCGTCGGCCTCGCCGTCGTCTCATGGCGGACGCTCGGCGCAACGTTCGATGTCGGGATCGCGGTCGTCCGTTCCGGCGTGTTCGTCAGGCGGACGCTCGTGATGCCTGTCGGCAACCTGCAACACCTGTCGTTCACCGTGTCGCCGCAGCAACGACCCCTGGGCCTTGCGACGCTGCGGCTCTCGATCCCAAGGGCCGTCGGCCGCGCCCTCCATCTGCCGAACGCCGTCGCCGCGCGTCGGTTCGCCGAGCTGGAGAAGTCGTTCCGTCGCTCGCTCGCATAGACGCGCGGCAGTCGAGACGGCAGCCTTCATCCACCCTTGCGTGCCCCTTAACCGGCGGTTTCCTCGAAGCCCCTTAGGTTCGAGTGGTACCGGATGGAGGAGGTTCGAGGATGCGCAAGGTCGTGGGGGTCTCGCTCGTCGCGCTGTTCGTCATAGCCATACCCGCGGTTGCGTCCGCGGGCGACCGCGACGTGATCCGCGAGGGTCCGTGCAGCGACAGGAGCGACTGGAAGATCAAGCTCAGTCCGGAGGACGGCCGCATCGAGGTCGAGTTCGAGGTCGACCAGAACGTCGTCGGGGATGAGTGGCGCGTGCGCATCCGTCACGACGGGGAGCTCGCGTTCCGCGGAACCCGCACGACACGCGGTGCCAGCGGCTCGTTCGAGCTTCGGATCGTCGAGCCGAACAACGCCGGCGCGGACAACTTCCGCGCCAGGGCGCGGAACCTCTCGACCGACGAGGTGTGCGCCGGGAGCGCCTCGTTCTAGCCAGCCTCGTCGCGGAGCCTGCTCGTGGAGCCTGCCGAGATCGGTCGGCAGGCTCCCGTACCCTTAGGCGTGATGGAGGCAGCGTTCTTCGACCTCGACAAGACGATCATCTCGCGCTCGTCGTCGCTTGCGCTGTCGCGTCCGATGTACCGCGCGGGCATGGTCACGCGCGGTCAGCTCGTTCGAGGCGCGTACGCGCAGCTCGTGTACGCACTCGTCGGTGCGGACGAGAAACGGATGGACCGTCTCAAGCACGGCATGCTCGCGCTGACGAGGGGATGGGAGCATTCCGAAGTCGAGAACCTGGTGCGCGACGTGATTATCGAGGTCATCGATCCGTTCGTGTACCAGGAAGCGCTCGACCTCATGGCGCTGCATCGCGCCGAGGGGCGACTCCTGTACATCGTGAGCAGCTCGCCGGAAGAGGTCGTCCGACCGCTCGCGAGCCACTTCGGCGTGACCGACGTGATCGCCACGCGCGCGAGGATCGTGGACGGCAAGTACACGGGCGAGCTCGAGTTCTACTGCTACGGGCAGGCCAAGGCCGACGAGATCCGGGCGATCGCCAAGCGCAGGAAGATCGATCTCGCCGGCTCGTACGCGTACACCGACTCGATCACCGACCTGCCGATGCTCGAGGCAGTCGGCCATCCGATCGCCGTGAACCCGGATCGGGACCTACGGCGCCAGGCCGAGGCGCGCGGGTGGAAGCTTCGCGACTTCCGCAGACCGGTGCGGTTGCGAACGCGGATCGTCCGAACGGCGACGCAGCCCAAGACGCGGGTCGCCGCCGGCGTGGCGGCCGCCGTCGCCGCCGCGGCGATCCTCGGCTATCTCGTCATCCGGTCGCGGACGGCCGCGCGCGAAGCGGCATAGATCCCCCGGGCGACCGAGTCGCGCGAGGGAGCGGGCTCGTTGTAGGGTCGCAACGTCACCTTCGGGTGACCGCGAAGGGAGCAGAAACCCACGCGCGTCGTGCCGCGGGAGGCATGCCCGAGGCCCGGCGGCAAAGTCGCCGGTACTCGGGCACGTGCAGACTGCGCATGTTCGCTGCTCCCTTCGCGCATCGCTTCGAAGTGGCCTACGACGCCTCCGTGGGCGGGCGGTGGTATTCGAAATGCATCCCGTCCGGCACGATGAACCGGCCGCCCCAGATGAACCCCCACTCCTCGAACACCTCGACGAGACGCGGGTCCTGGTTCGGCGGAGCGCCGAACGGGTTCTGCGGGACGTTCACGTCGATCGCGATGCCCCACGCGTGATGTGAAAGCCCGGAGTTGGGGTCGCCGAGGATGTGCCGCGGCGCCCAGCAGCCCGAATAGCTCGTGATCGTGTCCTCGAGACCGCGGCGGATCAGCTCACGGATCGCCCCGCGGATCTGCGGGAACAGCGCGATGTGGCACGTCACCGTTCCCAGGAGCGGCACCCGCTGCGTGTCGATGTACGTGCGTACCCACTCGGGATCGGCTGTGAGGAACCCCGCGGGCCAGCCTTCGCGCGGCTTGGCGGCGAACTCGCCGAACAGCTCCTTGATCTTGACGGGCGGCAACACGGCATCGCCGTGGCGGAAGTACGGGGTGTCGCCCGGAGCGCGTACTCGCACGAGGGTTCCCGTCGGCAGAACACTCCGGACGGCGACCGTCACCTGACGAGCCGTCGGCTCGCCCTCGGGCACGAGGAGCGCGTACCGGTTGCGGGTGACCCCGATCCGCCGTCCGACCTCGCGTGAGACCAGGAGCTCGTGCGCGCCGACGAGCTCGTCGGCGAGGATCGCCGCGATCTCAACGCGTTCGCCACCGAACCGCAGCACCGCGCCCGGTGCGAGGCCGCGCAGTCGCGCGCTCGACTCGCCGAGCACTCCCTTGCCTTGTGCGAGTGCCACGGTTACCGACCGATCGGCCGGCGGCAAGAACGGCGCGTAGGCGCGCGGGTCGACCGCGGCGACCTCGAGCGGGATCGAGAACGTCGGCGGCGGGTCGTCGACGACCTCGCCGTCGGCCGAGTACGACTTGGTGAGCCACGTGTTGTCGCTGGCGACGACGACCGCCCGGCGAATCTGAGGCATCTCGGCGACGGCATCGGCGAAGCGGGCGGGCGTCCCTCCGGGGGACCACGCGAGGAACGTGTCGGGCAGCTCGGGCGTGAGGATCGGTTCCGGCATCGACCGGGCGTCGCGCTCTTCCGGGATGATCGCCGTCCCCTGAATCGATAGCGTGAGCACCGCTCCGACGACGAGCCCCACAACCAGCGCGGCGGCGA
>DASUQY010000120.1:0-14199 GCA_036280315.1 Actinomycetota bacterium | reverse complement strand
GTAGTTATCCCCACGGGATTCACGGTCGGGGACAAACCGGGCTCGTTGTGGAAAGCGTGGGGAACGACTGTGGAAGGAATGACAGGCTTGTAGTTCGTGGCGGTCGAACGTAGACTCGCGTGGCTTTGAGCGGCCGGAGCTTCGTCCACCTCCACACGCATACCGAGTTCTCGCTACTCGACGGCGCCTCCCGCGTGACGCAACTGTTCGAGCGAGCGGCCCTCGAGGGGATGCCGGCCCTCGCGATGACGGATCACGGTGTCATGTTCGGCGCGCTCGACTTCTACGAGGCCGGCGTCCGCGCGAGCGTGAAACCAATCCTCGGCGTCGAGGCGTACGTCGCGCCGACCTCTCGGTTCGAGCGTATGCCCGGGGAGAGCGAGGAGAAGTATCGCCACCTCACGATCCTGGCGAAGGACGAGACGGGCTATCGGAACCTCCTGCGGTTGGTCACCGACGCGCACCTGGAGGGCTTCTACCACCGGCCGAGGATCGACAAGGAGCTGCTTTCCGAGCGTGCTGATGGATTGATCGGTCTTTCCGGATGCATGGCCTCCGAGACCGCACAGCTGCTCATGGCGGGACAGGACGAGAAGGCGGCAGACGTCGCGCGTACCTACGGCGACATCTTCGGCGCGGGGAACTTCTTCATGGAAATCCAGGACCACGGCATGGCGGAGCAGCGGCGGCTGCTCCCCAAGCTCGTCGAGCTGTCGCGGTCCACCGGCCTACCGCTCGTGACGACGAACGATTCCCACTACACCGAGCGCGAGGACGCCAAGCCGCACGACGTGCTCCTGTGTATCCAACAACAGAAGGTACAGACCGACACGAACCGGCTGCGGTTCGAGAGCGACGAGTTCTACCTGAAGAGTGCCGATGAGATGCGCGAGGTATTCAGGGAGTTCCCGGCTGCCTGCGACAACACCCTCGCCATCGCCGAGATGTGCGAGCTCACCATGCGCTTCGGTGATGACGTCTCCGCAGAGGAGCGGTTCCACGTCCCGACGTTCGAGCCGCCCGACGGACTGGACCGCGACACGTACCTCCGACAGCTCGTCGAGGACGGTGCGCACGAGCGGTACGGGGAGCTCAGCAGGGAGATCCGAGACCGCATCGATCGCGAGCTCGGCGTCATCGCGTCGATGGGCTTCTCCGGCTACTTCCTGATCGTGTGGGATCTGATCCGCTTCGCGCGCGAGAACGGGATCCGCGTGGGTCCGGGGCGCGGCTCGGCGGCGGGTTCGGTCGTGTCGTATTCGCTCCGGATCACCGACCTCGACCCGCTGCGATACGACCTGATCTTCGAGCGGTTCCTGAACCCCGGGCGGATCCAGATGCCCGACATCGACATGGACTTCGACGAGCGCCGGCGCGACGAGGTGATCCGCTACGTGGCGTCGAAGTACGGCTCCGACCACGTCGCGCAGATCATCACGTTCCAGACGATCAAGGGGAAACAGGGCATCCGAGACTCGGCGCGAGTCCTCGGCTTCCCGGCGAGCGTGGGCGACCGCCTGTGCAAGATGTATCCGGCCGCCGTGCTCGGCCGCGAGCACCCGATCGACGAGGCCCTCCGGCTCTCGCCCGAGCTCCGGGACTCGTACGAGCGCGAACCCGAGTCGCGGGAGATCGTGGACAGTGCTCGGGCGCTCGAGGGCCTCCGCCGCGAGGACTCGGTGCACGCCGCGGGCGTCGTGATCGGGGACGCGCCGCTCGTGAACTACCTGCCGTTGAAGCTCTCGAAGGACTCGCGTGACGACTCACGTCGCATCGTCACGCAGTTCGACATGCACGGCGTGGAGAAGCTCGGGCTGCTGAAGATGGACTTCCTCGGCCTGCGGACACTCTCGGTGATCGAGGACACCCTGTCGCACCTGCGACGCATCGGCATTGACCTCGACATCGACCACGTGCCGCTCGACGACGAAGGCGTCTACGAGATGCTCGACGGCGGCGTCACCACCGGTGTCTTCCAGCTTGAAGGTGCGGGCATGCGCTCGCTCATCAAGCAGCTCTCGCCGGACCGGTTCGAGGACCTGATGGCGCTCGTCGCCTTGTACCGGCCCGGTCCGCTGAACGCGGGGATGCACGTCGAGTACGCGGAGCGCAAGCACGGGCGGAAGCCGGTCGCGTACCCGCACGCCGACCTCGAGGAGATCCTCGCGGGAACGTACGGGATCATGGTCTACCAGGAGCAGGTCATGCAGATCGCCGTACGCATGGCCGGCTACTCGATGGCCGAGGCAGACATGCTTCGCCAAGCCATGGGGAAGAAGATCCGCGCGAAGCTGCTCATCCACCGCGAGAAGTTCATCGACGGATGCAAAACGAATGGATACCCGGAGCGGCTCGCACGAGAGATGTTCGATCTGATGGAGCCGTTCGCCGACTACGGCTTCAATGCCTCGCACGCGTGCGCCTACGCATACATCGCGTATCAGACCGCGTTCCTCAAGCGCCATCATCCGATCGAGTACATGTCGGCCGTTCTCACCAGCGTGAAAGACGACAAGGATCGCAAGCCCTACTACCTGAATGCGTGCCGGCTGATGGGCCTTGAGGTGCTCCCGCCGGACGTGAACGAATCCGAACAGGACTTCGCGCCGGCGCCTGGTGACGGACGGAGGATCCGGTTCGGCCTGTCCGCGGTCCGGAACGTTGGAGCGGGGGCCGTGCAGCAGATCATCGAGGCACGGCGCTCGAAGGGCGCGTTCACCGGTTTCGCCGACTTCTGTCGCAAGGTGGACCCGTCCGTGCTCACGAAGAAGGTGCTCGAGAGCCTGGTCTACGCGGGCGCGTTCGACTCCCTCGGGTACGCGCGCGGGGCGCTGATCCAGACGCACGAGAAGGTCTCGGTCCCCATCGCAGCGGAGCGCAAGGCGGAGGCGGCGGGCCAGCCCTCGCTGTTCGGCGGTGGCGATCGAGCGGCGACAGACGTCCAGGAAACGGTCCTGGTCGGGGACGAGTTCGACCGGCGAACACTCCTTCGATTGGAGAAGGAGGTGCTCGGGCAGTTCGTGACCGATCACCCGCTCCTCGAAGTGAAGGATGTGCTGGCCGCACAGACCGACATGGAGCTCTCGGAGGTGGGGGGGCTCGGCGACGGCGACGTCGTCACCGTCGCCGGCATCGTCGGGTTCGTGACGCGGAAGTTCACGAAGAAGGGAGAGCCCTTCGCGCAGTTCCGCTTGGAGGACCTCACCGGCGGCGTGATCGTGGTGGCCTTCCCCAACGTGTACGAGCGCGTTCCCGAGCTGATCGAGACCGACGCAATCGTGCTCGTGAAGGGGCGGGCCGATCTCCGAGGACGCGAGCTCCAGCTCCGCGCGCTCGAGATCCGCGAGCCGGACCTCGGGATCGAGCGGCAGACCCCGCCCGACCATCTGCTCGTCGTGGACGTGCCCGCGGCAAGCTGCACCAACGCCGTCATCGCGAAGCTCCGCGAGCTGCTCGGTGCGCACGCCGGCCGGACGCCGGTCCAGGTTCGGTTCCTGTCTTCGCGCGGCGTGACGCCGCTCGACGTGGGGACGTACCGCGTCGATCCGAACGCCGGCGTGCTGTCCGAGCTCCGTGCGCTCCTCGGTGCGGAGGCCGTGAAGATCGTCCCGCGCCGGGATGCTCGCGTCGTCGCGGTGCCGGATCTCGTCGTGCGCTGACGCGTACGCTTCGCGCGTGACGTTCGAGATCATCCCGGCGATCGATATCGCCCGCGGACGGCTCGTCCGACTTTCCGGCGGCGAGGTCGAACCGATCCAAGCCGACGGAGGCAACCCGGTCGCAGCGGCGGCGCGATTCGTCGACGCCGGTGCCACCCG
The DNA here is from genome assembly GCA_036280315.1 of Actinomycetota bacterium. Lineage (GTDB taxonomy): Bacteria > Actinomycetota > UBA4738 > UBA4738 > HRBIN12 > CALGFI01. The sequence goes on along the minus strand of DASUQY010000120.1, from coordinate 10,381 downwards.
GCTCCATGTCGTCGACGTCGACCTCGCGACGACCGGCGCGCCGGCGAACCTCGAGCTCCTCGCGTCGATCGCGGCGCTCGGCGTTCCGGTCCAGGGGAGCGGCGGCGTCACGACGCGAGGGCACGTCGATGCTTTCATCGACGCCGGCGCCGAGCGCGTCGTGCTCGGATCGGCCGCGTTCGCGAACAGAACGGCGGCCGAGGAGTTGATCGAAGCTTGCGGCGATCGGCTGTGCGTGGGCATCGAGGCGGACGGCTCGACCATCCGCCCGAGGAATACGGATCATGATCTCGCGCTGTGGGACACGCTCCAGTGGCTCGAGGGCCTGGATGTCGCCCGGTTCGTGTTCACGGACGTGCGCCGCGATTCTGCCGGACCCGACCTCGACGGCGTCTGGGCGCTCGCCATGCACACCGGCAAACCGGTGCTTGCGTCGGGCGGGGTGCGCTCGATCGACGATCTTCGAGCGATCGCGTCGCTCGGCGGCACGGTCGAGGGCGCAATCGTGGGGCGCGCGCTGCACGAGCGTCTCGATCTGGCGGAGGCGCGACGGGCCGTCGCCGGCTGACCCATCGCCGCCACGGGGCGCCCACGTAGACTCCCTGCCCACCGATGGGCTTCCTCACTGACGTCGTCGACGAGGTGAAACGCCGACTCGAGCGCGAACCGCTCGACGACTCGCGAATGATGAACCTCGCGCTGGGGCTGCCGCCGACACGTCCGTTCGCGGGCGCGCTGTGGTCCTCGCGACCACCGGCGGTGATCGCTGAGGTGAAACGAGCGTCGCCGTCGGCCGGAAGGATCGGCGACGTCGAAGCCGCCGGTCGAGCCCGACAGTACGAGAGGGCGGGCGCGTCGGCCGTTTCGGTGCTCACGGAGGCGAATCACTTCGATGGTGCTCTCGCCGATCTTCGTGCAGCCCACCTGGCCGTCTCGATCCCCGTCCTGCGTAAGGACTTCCTCGTGCACCCATCGCAGCTGATCGAGTCGCGTGTCGAGGGGGCCGACGCCGTCCTGCTGATCGCGGCCGCGCTGTCCGAGCCGGAGCTGAAGGCGATGCTCAATGCGTGCGACGATCTCGGCCTCGAGGCGCTCGTCGAGACGCACTCAGAGGAGGATCTGGACAAGGCGCTCGGGACGGACGCGAAGGTCGTCGGGGTGAACGCGCGCGATCTGGAGAGCCTCGAGATCGACCTCGAACGCGCGCTCTCGCTCCTGAAGGGCGTTCCCCGCGACCGCATCGCCGTGCTGGAGAGCGGCGTGAGCGAGCGCGAGGATGTCGAGCGCGCGGTCGGCGCCGGTGCGCGAGCGGTGCTGGTCGGCGAGGCGCTGATGCGCGCCGACGACATCGGCGCGACCCTTCGGACATTGCGAGGCGAACGATGAGCCTCACGGCACCGACACTCCCAGACGCGCGCGGACGGTTCGGCCGGTTCGGCGGCCGGTACGTCCCCGAGATCCTCATCCCGGCGCTCGACGAGCTCGCCAGCGCCTGGTCCGAGCTCCGACATGACGCGGCGTTCCGCGGCGAGCTCGACGCGCTGTTGCGCGACTACGTCGGCCGGCCGTCGCCGGTCACCTTCGCCTCGCGACTGTCGGACGCGCTCGGTTACCGGATCTGGCTGAAGCGCGAGGACCTGAATCACACCGGCGCCCACAAGATCAACAACACGCTCGGGCAGGTGCTGCTCGCGCGACGTCTCGGTAAGCGACGGATCATCGCGGAGACGGGCGCCGGGATGCACGGCGTGGCCACGGCGACGGCGTCTGCTCTGTTCGGGCTGCCGTGCGTCGTGTACATGGGAGAGGAGGACACCGTCCGCCAGGCCCCGAACGTCGCGCGGATGCAGCTCCTCGGCGCCGAGGTCGTCACCGTCAGGTCGGGCAGCCGAACGCTGAAGGACGCGATGAACGAGGCGATGCGCGACTGGGCGGCGTCCGTTCGCGAAACGCACTACGTGATCGGCTCGGTCGCCGGTCCCCATCCGTTCCCCGTTCTCGTCCGCGAGTTCCAGCGCGTGATCGGAGAGGAGACGCGGTCGCAGCTCCGCGAGGTGGAGGGACGCGATCCCGACGCCGTCGTCGCGTGCGTCGGCGGTGGGAGTAACGCGATGGGAATCTTCGCCGCGTTCGTCGGGGCGTTGGACGTCCGACTGATCGGCGTTGAGGCCGGGGGACGAGGCGACGGTCCGGGCGAGCACTGCCGCTCCCTGACGCTCGGCGAGCCCGGTGTGCTCCATGGCTCGCTGTCGTATCTGCTGCAGGACGAGGAAGGGCAGGTGCTGCCGACGCACTCGATCTCGGCCGGGCTCGACTACCCGGGCGTCGGCCCGGAGCACTCCTATCTGAAGGAGTCCGGCCGTGCCGAGTACGTCGCCGCGACCGATGCGGAGGCGCTCGAGGGGTTTCAGGCATTGGCCAGGAACGAAGGAATCTTGCCGGCGCTCGAGCCGGCCCACGCCATCGGCTGGCTCCTCAACAGGCCGCTGCCCGATGGCTCGCTCGTCGTGGTGAACGTCTCGGGTCGCGGCGACAAGGATCTCGAAACGGTCCGGAAGGCGCTCGGCGTCGACGCCGTCGCAACCCCGTGACCGGGGATCTGGAGGTCGCGCTCCGAAAGCGCCGGGACGCCGGAGGGCGCGCGTTCGTCCCGTACGTCACGGGCGGGCTCGACGGTGTGGACGCCGATCTATTGCGCGACCTCGCCGCCGCCGGCGCCGATGCGATCGAGGTCGGCATCCCGTTCTCCGACCCGGTGATGGATGGGGGCGTGATCCAGGAGGCGTCGCGCCGAGCGTTGGAAGCGGGTACGCGCCCCGAAGACGTGCTGCGTACCATCCACCGCGCGAGCGTCGACGTTCCGGTCGCCGTGATGACGTACTTCAACCCGGTTCTTCGTCACGGCGTGAGCGCGTTCCTCGACGACGCGGCCAACGCCGGCGTCGCGGGCATCATCGTTCCGGACCTCCCCGTGGACGAAGCGCACGACGTCGCCGCCGTATGCAAGTCCGCCGGGGTCGCGCCGGTGTTCCTCGCTGCGCCCGGCACCAGCCCCAAACGCCTCCACGCGATCGCGGGGGTCGCCGCGGGATTCGTCTACTGCGTCTCGACGTACGGAGTGACCGGCGAGCGCGAAGCGCTATCGGGAACCGCGGCGCGGGTCGTCGAAGCGCTTCGCCCGCTCACCGACCTGCCGTTGCTGATCGGCGTCGGCATCGGGACGCCCGAGCAGGCAGCCGAGGCGTGCCGGTTCGCCGACGGCGTCGTCGTCGGCAGCGCGCTGGTCCGGCCCCTGCTGGAGGGCGATCGGGACGCCGCCATCCGGCTCGCCGGCGCGTTCCGCGACGCCGTCCCGTCCTGAGGCACCGCCTACATGAAGCAGTCCCCCTAGCGTGCCGGTTGCGTACTGATACGCGAAAGCCCGGTGGCCGCGGCCGTGGCCGATGTGATAGGTAGCAGGCGATCGATTCGAAGGAGGGGGTTCATGAGGAAGCGCAGGTTCTTTGGCCTGCTCGCGCTCTTCGCAGCGCTGACCCTCGTCACCGCCGCGTGTGCGGACGACGATGAGGGCGGCGGCGGTGGTGCCACCGGTGACGGCGGCGCTGCCTCCGCGTGCGACGAGGACGAGTTCGGGTGCGTCGAGTACGCGGAGGGCGAGCCGATCCACCTGGCGACGCTCCTATCGATCTCTGGCGCGACCGCGGCCCTGGGGACCGACAGCAACCGCGGGGTGGAGCTGGCGATCGACAACCTCGACGGCACGCTCGACGCGACGCCCGGCCAGCTCCTGGGGCGCGACATCGAGGTGACCCAGGAGGACGACGGCTGCGCGGCCGAAGGCGGCCAGGCGGGTGGCACGGCGCTTGCCGCCGACGAGACGGTCGTCGCCGTCATCGGCACGACGTGCTCGAGCGCGGCGCTCGGTGTGGCCGACACGATCCTCTCGGACGAAGGGATCCTCCTGTTCTCGCCGTCCAACACCAACCCCGGGCTGACGTCGGAGGAGGCGCACGTGCCGTTCTACGCGCGCACGGCGCACAACGACCTGATCCAGGGCGCGATCGTGGCCGAGTTCGTCTACAACGAGCTGGGCGTCGACTCGGCGGCGACGATCAACGACGAGAGCCCGTACGCAGACGGCCTCGCGGCGGCGTTCCGCGACACGTTCGAGGGTCTCGGCGGGACGATCACCACCGTTGAGCAGGTTCAGAGCACGGACGAGGACCTCAGCGCCGTTCTCCGGAGCGTCGCCGAAGGAGACCCCGGTGTGGTGTACGGGCCGAACTTCAACCCCGTTTGCGCTCTCACGTACTCCCAGGGCGCGGACATCTTCCCGGGAGGGACGATCCAGATCGGCTCGGACGGGTGTCTGGAGAGCGCGTTCTTCGAGCTCGCCGGCAGCCCGGCGGGTGACTACTACGCGTCCTCCCCGGACCTGACTGTGTTCCAGGAAGGCGCGTTCTACCGGGACGAGTTCCTCCCGGCCTACCGCGAGCAGTTCGGTGAGGCGCCCACGGCCGTCTTCCACGCACACGCCTACGATGCCGCCAACGTGCTGTTCCAGGCGATCGAGGAGGTCGCCATCGAAGACGGCGGATCGCTGTTGGTCCCGCGGACGGCGCTGAAGGACGCCGTGCTCGCGACGAGCGGGTACGAAGGCGTCTCCGGCCTCATCACCTGCACGCCGCTCGGCGACTGCGCCACCGAAGTCACGATCGGCCTCTTCCAGTACCCCAACTGGCCGGTCGAGGGAGGCGAGGAGCCCGCCGACGCCGTGTACACGGACGTGAAGACGCTGGAGGACGTCACCTAGGAGGCGTTCGCGTAAAGACGATCGCTGCGGGCGGGCCGACGGCCCGCCCGCAGCGTTAGCGGATGGACTACGCTCCGGCGCATGTCGACCGCCAGGAGTCGAGATGCCGCGCGCGACGTGCGGATGGGCCGCCTCGAACGATTGCCGTGGCGGACGATCATCCTCGTCGTCCTCGCCGTCCTGATCCTGGCGACGATCGCGATCGGTGCGTTCCGAACGCTCACCGAAGGCGCGTACTCCGCCGATGCATGGCGCGACTTCATCATCCTGGGCCTCGCTCAGGGCGCCATCTACGCGCTGGTCGCGCTGGGATACACGCTCGTCTACGGGATTCTGCGCATGATCAACTTCGCCCACGGCGAGGTGTTCATGTTCGGCGCCTTCGCGTCGTACTTCTTTTCGGCCGCGTATGCCGAGAGCGGGTTCCTGGACCGAGAGCCGCTCCTCTCGCTCACGATCCTGCTCGTGGTGGCGATGGCGACGTCCGCCGGTGTGGCCATGTTGCTCGAACGAGTCGCGTACCGTCCGCTGCGCGGCGCACCGCGTCTGGTTCCGCTCATCACCGCGATCGGCGCATCGCTGTTCCTTGCGAACACGGCGCGCGGCTTCTTCGGCTCGTCGCCGCGGGGCTACCGCAAGCCCGAGGTTCTCGAAGGGTCGTGGACGTTCCTCGGCGGCGACGTGCCCAAGATCCGCGTGGTCGTGCTGCTGACCGCCGCGCTTGCCGTGGTCGCGCTGTCCCTGTTCGTCGCCAGGACGAAGACGGGCAGGTCGATGCGGGCCGTCGCCGAGGACAGCGAGATCGCCAGCCTCATGGGCGTGCACGTGGACGGGGTCATCGTCACGACGTTCGCCATCGGGGGCTTGCTGGCGGGGATCGCCGGCGTGCTGTACTCGATGACGTTCGAACAGGTCAACTTCTTCATGGGTTTCCAAATCGGCATCGCCGCGTTCACGGCGGCGGTGTTGGGGGGGATCGGCAGCATCGCGGGCGCCGCCATCGGCGGCCTGTCACTCGGGCTGCTCCAGGCCCTCGGTCCGTCGCTGATCCTGACCGGCTATCACATCCCGTCGCCGTTCCAGTTGCGTGAGGCGTTCACGTTTCTCGTCTTGGTTCTCGTCCTGATCTTCCGGCCGGGTGGCATCCTCGGCACCGGCGAAGCGGAGAAGGTCTGACGTGGGCCCCGTCGGCGTACGGTCGGCGATAGCCGCCGGCTTGATCGGCTTCGTTGGGTCGCTCTACCTCGCGTTGGTCGGTCTCACCGAGCGGTTCGCCGACCTCGAGCTCATTGGCGAGCAGATCACGCTCGGACGCTTACTGATCGTGCTGCCTCCGCTCATCACCGGGTTTGTGGTGTCCCGGCCGCGCGTCGTTGCCGGCGAGCGGCGCGTTGCCTCGCTGGGCCAGGCCTCCGCCGCCGGCGCGTTCGCCGGCGGCGTAGCGGGTGCGGTCTTCGGCGCGGCGGTGGCGTTCGCCGAATGGTTCGGCGTCGATCGGATCCGTGAGGTGTTCATCACGGTATCGCCGACGCTGATCGAGTTCCTCACGTTTGAGCAGGGGGTCGCGGTCGGGTTCGTGATCCTCACCGTGCTGGGGCTCATCGCCGGCGGGGTCGGCGGGGCATTGAAGGCCGCGTCGTCACGAGTGCGGCGACCGATCGTCGTCGGCGCGTCGGTCACGGTCCTACTGGGGTTGTTGCAGCGCATCATCCCAGTCGCGATGCGGCAGCTGGACCTCGATCCGTCTGTCCTGTACCTGCCCTCCGCAGGGTTGACGGTCCCTGCCGCCATCGTTGTGTTCGCTCTGGCCGCCGGCGCGAACGTTCTGTGGACGCGGTCGGGCCAGCAGGTCCGCGCGCGATTCCGCGCAACTGCCAGCGAGCAACCGATCGTGCGGACCGCGGTGCTGCTCGCGATCCTCGCGATCGCAAGCACGGTGCCATTGCTCGTCGGCACCGTGATCTCCGAGGTTCTGGGGACCGTGATGGTGTTCATGCTTCTCGGCCTCGGCCTCAATATCGTCGTCGGGTACGCCGGCCTTCTGGACCTTGGTTACGTGGCGTTCTTCGCGTTCGGCGCGTACGCGCTCGCGCTCCTCACCGGAGCGACACTGAATACGACGACCGGCGCCGCGGCGCCCGCATTCTCGCTCGACCTGAGCTTCTATCTCAGCGTGTGGATCGTTGCGGCGCTCGCCGCCGGCGTCGGAGTGCTGATCGGCGCGCCGGTCCTCCGGCTGCGCGGCGACTACCTCGCGATCGTGACCCTCGGCCTCGGCGAGATCGTCAGCATCCTCACGCAGTCGCGCTGGCTCCAGCCCGTCGTCGGTGGGCCTCAGGGCATGCGCGGGGTCACGGACGCCGCGATCGGGGACATCTCGTTCCGCCCGCCGCAGAACTTCTACTACCTCGCCCTGGCGTTCGTCATGCTCGCGGTATTCGTGTCGTGGCGCCTTTCGTCCTCTCGCGTCGGCCGCGCGTGGAACGCGATGCGCGAGGACGAACAGATCGCCGACGCGATGGGGATCAGCACTACCAAGTACAAGCTGCTCGCGTTTGCCATGGGCGGCGCGATCGGCGCGATCGGCGGCGCGCTGTTCGCGGTGAAGATCGGCTCGCTCACGCCGGCGAGCTTCCAGATCCTCGTCTCGATCACCGCACTGGCCGTCGTGGTCCTTGGCGGCCTCGGGAGCATCCCCGGCGTCGTCGTCGGCGCGCTCGTGTTGATAGGCCTGCCCGGACTCCTGCGGGAGTTCGAGGAGTACCGACAGCTCATCTACGGCGGCACGCTCGTCGCCATCATGGTGCTCCGTCCGCAGGGACTGATCCCGAACGTCCGCCGTACGCGGGAGCTCCACGAGGAAGAGGTCGAGCAGGACGCCTGGGCCCGGAGCGCTGCGCAGCGCGAGGAGCCGTACGCCACGGTCGTCGTCGGCGACACGGTCGATGAGGAGGAACGCTCCACGTGAGCGACGCCATCCCACTGCTCGAACTGCGGAACGTGGCAAAGCATTTCGGCGGCCTGTACGCGCTGTCGGGTCTGGACATGCAGGTGAACGAGGGGGAGATCGTTTCGGTCATCGGGCCGAACGGCGCCGGGAAGAGCACGATGTTCAACGTCGTGACCGGTCTGTACGAACCGGACGACGGCAACGTGCTCTTCAAGGGACAAAGTGTCGTGGGGCTCGCACCGAACCAGATCACGCGCCTGGGGATCGCGCGAACGTTCCAGACGGTGCACTTGTTTCCCAACATGACGGTGCTCGAGAATGCGATGGTCGGGCAGCACTGCCGCTCGCGTTCTGGCGTGTTCGGCGCGATCGTTCGTCCGCCTAGGACGAAGCGCGAGGAGGAACGCATCCGTGAGCGGGCCCGGGAAGCCCTCGAGTTCTTCGGGCGCCGTCTCGCGGGCTACCGGCAGGATCAGCCTGCCTTCGCGCTCTCGTATGCGAACCGTCGCCGACTGGAGATGGCGCGCGCGATCGCGACGGAGCCGATCCTCATCTCCCTCGACGAGCCCACTGCTGGCATGAACCCTCGCGAGACGCTCGAGTTGCGCGATCACATCGTGCGCATGCGCGACGAGCGCGGGCTCACCGTCTTGCTGATCGAGCACGACATGCGGGTCGTCAAGGGCGTCTCGGACCGGGTGATCGCGCTCGACTACGGGCGCAAGATCGCGGAGGGGACGTATGAGGAGGTCGCGAACAACCCGCAGGTGATCGAGGCGTACCTGGGGACGAAGGCCGCGGGATGAGCGACGACGCAACGACCGAGACGCCGACGCGAGACGCGCGGACCGTCGCGTCGGACGTGCAGCCCGTTCAGACTGATGCGATGCCGACGCCGGCGCAACCGGCCGCGTCGGGGGACGGCGATCGCCGACCGATCCTCGAACTCCGCAACGTGAGCACGCACTACGGGCTCGTGGCCGTGCTCCGGAACGTGAACGTCGGGATCTACGCCGGAGAGATGGTGTGCCTGCTGGGCGGCAACGCGTCGGGTAAGACGACGACGCTCCGGACGATCCTCGGATACGTAGAGCCGTCCGAGGGCGAGGTGTTCCTCGACGGCGAGGTCGTGAGCGGTCTCCCGACGACCCAGATCGTTCGCCGTGGCATCTCGATGGTGCCGGAGAACCGGCGGCTGTTCGCCAACATGACCGTCGCCGAGAACCTCGAGCTCGGCGCGTATCAGCGGAAGGACAAGGGCAAGGTCGCCGAGGACCGCGAACGGATCCTCGAGACGTTCCCCCGGATCCGCGAACGGCTGAAGCAGAAGGCGGGGACGCTCTCCGGAGGCGAGCAGCAGATGGTCGCGATGGGCCGGGCGCTGATGGCCGACCCGAAGGTTCTGCTGATGGACGAGCCGTCGATGGGACTCGCGCCGATCCTGGTCGAGCAGGTCTTCGAGATCATCAAGTCGATCCGGAGCCTCGGCCGCACGATCTTCGTCGTCGAGCAGAACGCGAACATGGCGCTGTCGATCGCCGACCGCGGCTACGTGATACAGACCGGCGAGGTAGTTCTCGCCGACACCGCGCAGAACCTGCTCGACAATCCGCTCATGCGGGAGGCGTACCTCGGCGAGCTCTGAGCGAGCGAGGGGCGGCGTGCCGTTCGTGGACGCCGAGACGCTCGCGCGCGCCTTGCCGATGACCACGGCGATCGACGCGCTCGAGGCAGCGTTCGGCGCGGAGCGGCTGCCGGAAGCGCCGATGCGGACCCACGTGGAGACACGTGCCGGAACGCTGCTGCTGATGCCGGCATTCGGAGAGCCGGGCGTCGGTGTGAAGCTGGTCACGCTGACCCCGTCGAATCCGGATCGCCGGCTCCCGTTCATCCACGCGGTGTACGTCCTGTTCGAAGCCGTCGGTCAGTCGCCGGTGGCGCTGCTCGACGGTGCGGCGCTCACCGCGCTTCGAACGGCCGCTGTGAGCGGTTTGGCCACGAGGCACCTCGCGCGCGCCGAGGCGAGCCGGCTGGCGATCTTCGGGGCCGGCGTACAGGCAAGGTCGCACCTGCGGGCGATGCTCGCGGTCCGCCCGATCGAGGACGTGGTGGTGGTCTCGCGTACACGCGTGCGCGCCGAGGCGCTCGTGAAGGAGGCCGGCGTGGACGCGCGCGTCGGCGCACCGGACGACGTGGGGGACCGCGATCTCCTGTGCACGTGCACGACGAGCGCGACGCCCCTGTTCAACGGCGCGCTGCTCGCGCCGGGGACGCACGTGAACGCGGTCGGGGCATACAGGCCGGACCTGCGCGAGCTCGACACGGAGACGATCGAGCGGGGACGCGTCGTTGTCGAAACGCGCGAGGCGGCGATGGAAGAGGCGGGCGACCTGCTGATCGCGATGAATGAGGGCGCGATCGGCGAGGATCACGTGTTGGCGGATCTGTCGGAGGTGGTCCGCGGCGTGACGGTGCGGCGAACGGACCAGGACGTCACGGTGTTCAAGTCGGTCGGCGTGGCGTTCGAGGATCTCGTCGTGGCGCGGGCGGCCGTCGATCGACTCGGCTCGTGAGCCGAACCGCGGACGTCGTGATCGTCGGCGGGGGAGTGGTCGGCG
>DASUQY010000119.1:0-3499 GCA_036280315.1 Actinomycetota bacterium | reverse complement strand
CTTGTTCCTGGTGACGTACGGGCTCATCGAGTCGAACGAGCGCGGCTGGAGCGACCCGTTGATAGTCGGCTCGCTGGTCGCGTTCGCGATCTTGCTCGTCGCGTTCCTGGCGTGGGAGCGACGAAGTCCTCACCCGATGATGCCGCTTCGATTGTTCCGCATCCCGGCCTTCTCCGCCGGGAACACCGTCGCGTTCAGCGTGTCGCTCGGGATGTTCGCGACGTTCTTTTTCATGAGCCTGTACATGCAGACGATCCGGGGGTACACGGCGTTGGAGGCCGGCGTGCGCTTCCTACCATTGACGCTGGCGGTCATCGTCACGGCGCCGATCGCGGGGCGCTACGCGCAGAAGCATGGCTCGCGCATCCCGATGACGTACGGGCTGACCTTGGCCGGCGGCGGCCTTCTCTTGTTGTCACGCCTGTCGCTCGAGACTCCGTACCTGTTGATGCTGCCGGTGTTCGCCGTCATGGGTCATGGCATCGGCGCGACCATGGCGCCGATGACGGCCGCCGTGATGAACGCGGTTGGTTCGGAACGCGCCGGGCTCGGGTCCGCCATGACGAACACGTCGCGCGAGGTCGGCGGGGTTTTCGGCATCGCCCTGCTCGGCACGGTGCTCACGACGAGGCTGCGGCACGTGATCGAGCCGGCGCTGACGCCGCTCGGCCTGTCGTCCCAGCAACAGGCCGCCATCGCCGACGCCGCCGGTCACGGCAACATCGACCCCGCGCTGCTCGCAACGCTGCCGTCCGACCAACAGGCCCGCGTGATCGACGCGTTCCGTGCTTCGTTCATGAGCGGGTTCCAGATCTCGCTCGTCATCGGTGGACTGGTGCTCTTGACCGCGGCCGTCGTCGCGAATCGGTTCATCCCCGGGAGGGCCGCGGCGCGCGAGGTGATGGCCGAGCGCGACGGGCTCGCGCCGGCGATGGAGCTGTGATCCACTTCCCTCGAGGGGGTTCGACATGGAAGACGAGAACGTGATCTCTCGCATCGAGGCGCTCGCGCACGAAGAGCACGAGCTGTTCGAGAAGGAAGCCCAGGGCGACGTGTCGACGGCCGACCGGGAACGCCTGAAGGGCCTCCAGGTCCAGCTGGACCAGTGCTACGACCTGCTCCGACAGCGTCGAGCGCGGAGAGCCGCGGGCCTCGATCCGAACGAGGCGAACGTCCGAGACGAGACGACCGTCGAGGGTTATCTTTCGTAGCTAGATGGACCCTCGGCTGCCGGAACCACCGGGAAGCCCGCGGCTCCTTCGGGCCCGCGGAGTCGGCGAGATCCTCGTCGACGCGTTCGAGATCTACCGGCGCCACTGGCGGAACCTCATCGCGATCGTCGCCGTGGTCATCGTCCCCCTCACGATCCTGCAGGTCGTGCTTGTCGACGCGTTCGTCGACGACGTCCAGGTGGAGGACCTTCCGGATGGAACGGTTCAGGTGACCGGCGACCTAGGGTCCGCCGTCGCCGGCGGAATCGTCTTCGCTGTCGTGTTCACGCTCGCCTTCATTGTCCTGACGGGCGCGATGACGAGAGCGGCCGCCGGGACCTTCCTCGCCCGGGACCTGACCATTGCGGAGACGTACCGCTACGGATTCGCTCGGCTCGGCTCGATCCTGCTCGTCGCTGTCCTCGTCGTCCTCGCGGTGATCGGCGGCTTCATCTTGCTCATCATCCCGGGCTTCATCGTGCTCACGCGGCTGTGGGTGTCGACGCCCGCGGTCGTCATCGAGGACCGGCGAGGGCGGGAAGCGCTCAAGCGGTCGTGGAATCTGGTGACGGGCTACAGCTGGCCGGTGTTCGGCGCGATCATCGTGTCGGGTCTGCTCACGGGGCTGTTAAGCGGCCTTCTGACGGCGGTGTTCCCCGACAACCTCGTAGGCCAAGCGATCGGGCAGACGATCGCCACGATCCTCACGACGCCGTACTCGGTCCTCGTCGGCATCCTGATCTACTTCAGCCTTCGGGTGCGAAAGGAGGGCTACGGCGTCGAGGATCTCGAACGAGACCTCGCGCGAACCGAGGTCACCTAGCCGCCTACGCGCTCCATCAGCTCGGTACGGCCGGATCGACGAACCCGGTGCGCTTGTGCCGGCCGTCGCAGAACGGCTTGTTGGCCGAGTTTCCGCACCGGCAGAGCGTCTGGCGGTTCCGCACCTCGTACGGCGTTCCGTCCTCCGAGACGACGGCGATGCCGCCGCGGAGCCAGTACGACGCGTTCGGCTCGACGCCGATCGACGGCTCGAGCTCGGGCTCGACCAGCGTGTCGGGGTCGTCGTGCGTCGCGAACGCGAGCCGTCCCGACGGACACTGGTGAACCATCGCCACGAACTCGGCCCGCGAATCGGGGTCGTCGGCCTCGTCGGCGAGCGTCCACACCGTGGTTCGCAGGTTCGTGCAGAACCCCGCGTGCGTGCAGATCGTGCGGTCGTCGTAGAGCACGACGCCCTTCCCCTGCCACGGCTCGCGGCGCCGCGCGATCGGTCCCCTGTCGGCGACCTCCGTTCCATCGAACCCCAGGCGTTCGCACACGCGATCGCAGAACGGCTTCGTCTCCGACTTACCGCAACGGCAGAGCTCATACGTTTCCGGAGTATCGAAGTCGGGACCTTCGTCCCACGCGATCGGCTCGCCGTGCTCGGTCGTCACGATCGCGGTTCTGAGCAGCCGGATGTCGCCCTCGACGCGGTACGGACCGCCCCATACGACGACGACGCGGCGTTCGGCTTGGGGTTCGGCCATGACCGCCGAGTCTACGCCGCCTCCTCCGAGACCAGTTCCGGCTGACGGTCGAGATCACGTAGGGCGGTGCTGAACCGGGCTCCGATGGTGATCGTGAGATAGGCGGTGCCGCTGAGAAGCAGGGTCGCGCGAAGCCCGATCGCCTCGATCACGGCGCCCGCGACCAGAACCCCGAGTGGGATCGCCACCCACGCAGCGGCCTGCGTCACGCCGAACACGCGGCCGCGCATGCCGGCCGGCACGCGTTCCATGAACACCGTGTCGATCACCGGGTTCAGCGGGCCGGAAGCGAGGCCCGAGATCGTCTTCGCGACCAGCAACACCGCCAGCGGCGGGAAGAACGCGGCGACGGGGAACGACAGCGTGACGAAGATGAAGCCCCACGTGAATACCGCTCGGCGCGACAGCCGGTGCCCGATCGCCGCGAAGGCCAGCGCACCGAGCACCGAGCCGGCGCCGCCCGCCGCCGTCATGAGTCCGAGGCTGAGCGCGCTCTCGTAGATGTCATGCGCGAGGACCGGGAGCGCGATCATGGCGACGGCGTCGAAAAGGTTCGTCAGGCTCACGATGAAGACCAGCACGGCGAGGGTGCGGTCGGCGCGCAGGAACGCATAGCCCTCGCGGAGCTCTCGGCGGTACGACGTCTTCCTCGGAGCGCGTTCGACGGCCGGTCGTGGAACGCCCATCGCGACGAGCGCCGCCGACACGAGGAACGACGCTGCGTTGATCCATAGGACGTTCGTCGCTCCGGTCGCC
>DASUQY010000118.1:0-3036 GCA_036280315.1 Actinomycetota bacterium | reverse complement strand
GGATGGAGACGTCGCTGCGGACGGCGTCGTCGTCGCGACGCCGTCGTTCGCGGCGGCAGACTTGCTACGCGATACGGTGCCCGACGCCGCGAGGCATCTCGACCGGATCGGGTACGTCTCGACCGCCGTGGTCGCGCTCGTCTACGGCGAAGGGACCGCCGCCGCCCTTCCCGACGCCACTGGGTTCGTCGTGCCGAAGGAGCGAGCGCCGATGACAGCAGCGACCTTCCTTTCTCGGAAGTGGCCGGATCCCGCGTTCGGCGATCGAGCCGTCGTGCGATGCTTCGTTGGCGCAGCCGGCTCGGAGGATGTCCTCGACGCCAGCGATGCGGACATCGTCGACGCCGTATGCCGGCACCTCGCGGCGCTCCTTCCGCTTCCCGAGCGCGCGGACGCGTCGGCGGTCGTCCGCTGGCCGCGCTCGATGCCGCAGTACGCCGTCGGTCACCTCGACCGGGTTGCGGCGATCGAGGCCGCGCTCCCGCCCGGTATCTTCGTCGTGGGCAACGCGTATCGAGGCGTCGGGATCGCCGACACGGTTCGCGCGGCCACCGAGGTCGCCGAACGCGTGCGTACGCACGTCATAGGAACGGTTCGAACGGAGAAGGTGCGATGAGCGAGTCGATCTACGCGCTCTACCCGTGCTTCAAGGCATCACCGTCGTTCGCCGAGCTCGACACCGACGACGCCGCGCAGGAAGTCGAGAACGTGTTCAAGGCGTGGGAGGGTGTGGACGTTCGAGGCGTCTACTCAACGTTCGGGTTTCGAGCCGACACCGACCTGATGCTGTGGCTCGTCGGGCCGTCGCCGGATGTCCTCCAGGAGGCGCTCGTCTCGCTGCGGCGAACGGAGGCCGGCCGGCTGCTCGAGCTGTCGTGGTCGTTCTTGGGCGTGGTGAAGCCCGCCGAGTTCACACGTGATCATTCACCGGCGTTCGTCAGAGGTGAACCGCCGAAGCGCTACCTCAGCGTGTATCCGTTCGTCCGCACGTCGGAGTGGTACCTGCTCCCGGCCGACGAGCGCTCGGCGCTCCTTCGCGAGCACGGGGAGATCGGGCGAGAGTTCCCCGACGTCCTGGCCAACACAACGAGCGCGTTCGGGATCAGCGACTGGGAGTGGATTCTCGCGTTCGAGGCGGATCAGCTCGACCGGATCGTCGAGTGCATCCGCCGGCTCCGCGAGGCGGAGGCGCGCCGCTTCACCAAGGAAGAGGTTCCGTTCGTGACGGGGATCCGGAAGGACGTCCGAGCGGTGTTCGCGGATCTCGGTTAGAAACCGCCTGTCGGGGGCCCCTTGTCGAGCTTGCTCAGCCATGCCGCCGCGTCCGATTCGGCGTGGGCGTTGCGCGCTGAGGCTGGGCGGTGGGTCGACCATCCGTGCCGCGCGCGGAAGAGTGCTCTGGCGAAGAGCGCGAGAGCCAAGACCCCCAAGGCGATCCAGACGATCGTCCCGACATCCATTCCGGGGAGTGTACGCCGCGAGCACGCGCCATAATGAAGCGACCCGAGACGCGGAGGTACGACTCATGGCCAAGGCGAAGGACAAGGGTGGCGACAAGAACGTGAAGCGCGCCGCGCAGAAGTCCATCAAGGAGAAGCGCGCCGCCAAGAAGGCGAAGAAACAGGCGTCGAGAAGCTCCGCGTAGCTCGTGTTCGACGAGCTGTTGCGCGCCTGGGACGGCGAGGAGGTCGTCGTCCGCTACGACGCACCGTCCGGCACGTGGATGTTCGTGTGCGTTCATTCGACCGCCCTCGGCCCGGGTGCGGGGGGCACGCGGATGAAGACGTATGCGCATCCCCGAGACGCGTTGGCCGACGGCCTCCGTCTCTCGTCCTCGATGACCCGGAAGAACGCCGTGGCGGGATTGCCACTGGGCGGTGGCAAGGCCGTGCTCTCGGTACCCGAGATACCGAACGGCGAGGCGCGTCGCTCGCTGTTGCTTCGATACGCCGACGTGGTCGAGTCGCTCCATGGCACGTACTGGACCGCGTGCGACATGAACACGTCGCCGGCCGACATGGACGTTCTCGGCGAGCGGTGCTCAACGGTGTTCGGGAAGACGGAGGCGCATGGCGGTTCGGGGACGTCCGCGCCGGCCACGGCCGACGGCGTGTTCGTGGGGATCCGCGCGAGTGCGAAACACGTGTTCGGCACGGACGATCTGTCGGGACGGACGGTGGTGGTTCAGGGAGTGGGAGCCGTGGGATCGATCCTCGCGCGGCTCGTCACTGACGCTGGTGCGCGCGTCGTCGTCACGGACGTGGACGAGATCCGAGCGAAAGAGCTCGCCGTCGAGGTCGATGGCGACGTCGTCGCACCGGACGACGCGATCGCGACGGAATGCGACGTCTTCTCCCCGAACGCGACCGGTGGCGTTCTTTCCGCGGAGTCGATCCCCAGACTGCGATGTCGGATCGTGGCCGGCGGCGCGAACAACCAGCTCGCCGAACCCGAGGACGCCGAGCGGTTGTCCGAGCGCAATGTTCTGTACGCGCCCGACTACGTCGTGAACGCCGGCGGCATCATCCACCTTGCGTCGCTGGAGATGCTCGGCGAGACCGTCGAAGAGCGTGACGCACGAATCGCGGCGATCGGCGAGACGGTAACCGAGGTCTTCCGGATCGCGGATGCAGAGAACATCTCAACGGAACGGGCTGCGGACCGAATCGTGCGGCAACGGCTGGCCGAATCAGCCCGATGAGCAAACGCGACCTCGCATCGATGGTGTGCGTCCCGTGCAAGGGCGGCGTGCCACCTTTCACCCACGAGCAGATCGAGCCGTTCCTCGCCGACCTCGGAAACGACTGGCGCGTCGTCGACGACCATCACCTGGAGAAGGAGTTCACGTTCAAGAACTTCCGTGAGGCGCTCGACTTCACCAACCGTGTTGGCGAACTCGCCGAGGAGATCGGGCATCACCCCGACATCTACCTCGCGTGGGGCAAGGTGAAGCTCACCATCTGGACGCACAAGATCGACGGCCTGCACGAGTCGGACTTCGTGTTCGCCGCGAAGGCAGACAGGCTTCGTTGACTG
>DASUQY010000117.1:0-9043 GCA_036280315.1 Actinomycetota bacterium | reverse complement strand
ATCGTCGGGTGCGCCTCCTCCGTCGTGTTCGAGATGACCGTCCCGGGAGGAACGATCCCGACCGTCGGCATCACCGGCGTCGGTGTCGTTCCGACGCACCGCCGTCGCGGCGTCAACACGGCGCTGATGCGCCGTCAGCTCGACGACATCCGGGACGGGGGATTTGCCATCGCGGCGCTGTTCGCATCGGAAGGAGGCATCTACGGGCGCTTCGGGTACGGCCTCGCGACGCTCGACGCGTTCGTCGACATCGAGACGTCGAGGAGCGCGTTCATCCCCGGCTCCGAGGGCGACGGCCGGGTCCGGCTGCTCGATCGCGAAGCGGCCAAGGAGCGATATCTGTCGATGTACGACCGGTCACGGCTGACGCGGCCGGGAGCGATGAAGAAGTCGCCGAACTGGTTCGACTACGAGTTCGCGGACAAGCACTTCGGTGAGGAGCGCAAGTTCTTCTTCGCCCTTCACGAGACCGTCAACGACTGCGATGGGATCGCCGCCTACACGATCAAGCACGAGTGGGATCTCGTGCCCAAGAACATCGTGGAGCTCTATGACCTGGACGCGCTGACGCCGTCGGTCTACGCCCAGATGTGGCGGTTCGTCCTCGATCTCGATCTGGTGTCGAAGGTCACGGCTTGGAACCGTCCCGCTGACGAGCCGCTGCTGCACCTGCTGCGCGAGCCGCGCAGGCTCAACATGCGCCTGAAGGACGGAATGTGGGTGCGGCTGCTCGACATCCCTCGCGCCCTGACCGCCCGTCGCTACCCGCACGACGGCCGCGTCGTCTTCGACGTGCGCGACGTGTTCTGCCCGTGGAACGAAGCGCGCTACGTACTGGACGTCGGTGCTGAAGGCGCAACGTGCGAGCAGACGGAGGACGAAGCCGACCTGCTCCTCACGACGAACGAGCTCGCCGCCGCGTACCTCGGAGGAGCCAGCTTCTCGCAGCTCCATCGCGCCGGGCGCGTGAGCGAGGAACGGGCGGGTGCGATCGGGACGGCGGACGCGATGTTCGCGTGGGACCCGCCGCCGTGGGCGATGCTCCACTTCTGAGCTACCGCAGGCGAAGCTCTTCCTCCAGTTCCACGGCTGACTCATCATTTCGCTTCGTCAGCACGACGCCCTCGCACTCGCGAAGCGGTTCGATTTCACGCGCGAGCAGGCCGAGAACGCCTCGTTCGATCAGCGGCATATGGGAGATGGCGAGCCCGCGACCGCCCTCGGGAACCGCGTCGACGAGCGCAGACAGCACTCCGCCCATCGCCAGAGGCGTACCGTCGTTGTCGCGCGCCGCGAGTCCCGGAATGACCGCATGCGGCGGCAGCTGTGCGCCCTTGCCTCGAAGCATCCACGCCGCGGTCTCGGCGGCACGCTGTGCCGGTGAAACGAAGATGACGTCGTACGAATGCTGGAGCGACCGGCCGACGTCCTCTGCCTGTGCGCGACCCGCTTCGGACAGCCGGTCAGCAGCCGGATCTCGTTTCGCGTGGCGACGGATCTCGAGCGTCCTCATCGTCGGTCCGGCGTCCGCGCAACCGTAGCTTGGCTCATCGTGCTACCCGCTGCACGCTGATCTCCCTATGGCGTCGTGTAGCATGCCGCGACCCGTGAAGCCTATCCGTCGTTCCATCGCGTTCGCCTTCGGCATCGCGTTGCTGCTGTCCGCGTGTACGGGCGACGACGGCGGCTCCAACGGGAACGGTGGAACCGGTGGACCGACCGGCGGAACCGGCGTGACGAACGATGGACCGACGCCGGTCGAGTCAGGATCCGCGACCGCGGGCACGTACGAGTACGTCAACGCCGGCCTCCACGTCACGATCACGATCGACGGGAACGAGGGCACGATGGAGGTCGAGAATGGCACCGATCGCGTGCTGCCGCGACCCGACTTCTACATCCTCGACGCGCGCGACGGAACCGAGATCTCCGGCAACGTCGCCGATCCGGCGCCGATCCCCGCGGGGGAGACCGGCACGTTCGACGTCGCGTTCGAGGGGGTCGAGGTCCGAAACATCGGCCTTCTCATCCTGTTGTTCGGCAGCGACAACTACGGCGCGTCCGTTCGAACCGCGTAGGCTCAGCGGCTCCTCGGTTCGGCCTCCCCGGCGGCGATCCGCGCGAGCACGAACAGAAGGTCCGAAAGCCGGTTGAGGTAGCGCACCACCGCGTCGTTCACGCCACCCCCCTCTTCGCGGGGGCGAACGCTCGCCTGATGGCTCGCTTCTTGCGCCCCCGTACCCCCCTCGCCTCGCCACTCGACGACGCGGCGCTCGGCACGGCGAACGACCGCGCGCGCGACGTCGAGCGAAGCGGAGACCGAGTTCGCACCGGGCACGACGAACGCGTTCGGCAGCGGATGCGTCCGTACATGCTCGTCGATCGACGTCTCGAGTCGTTCCACCATCTCGTCCGTAACGAGCGAGACGTCCGGTTCCAGCCGGTGGCGCTCGTCGGGGTTCGTCGCGAGATCGGCGCCCACGACGAACAGCTCACGCTGCCGCGCGAGAAGCTCCTCGCGAAGTCCTTCGTCCCCACTCAGCGCGCGGGCGAGACCGATCGCCGCGACCGCCTCGTCCACGGTCCCGTACGCGTCCGTTGCGACGTCCGATTTGGAGACCCGTCCGCCGTACAGGAGCCCAGTCGTGCCGTCGTCGCCTGTCTTCGTGTAGATGCGCGGCACGCGGCTAGGATAGCCCCGGTGAACCCGACCTCAGGAGGCACGCATGGCCGGTAGGTTCGGGGCGGTCGTCACCGCCATGGTCACGCCCTTTCGCGACGATCACTCGCTCGATCTCAACGCCGCGAGCGCGCTTGCAGCGCACCTGTACGAGCACGGCTCGGACTCGATCGTCGTTGCCGGCTCGACCGGCGAATCGCCCACGCTCACACACAAGGAGAAACTCGACCTCTTCCGCGCGGTGATCGAGACCGCCGAGGGCAAGGGCAAGGTCGTCGCGGGAACCGGGACGTACGACACGGCCGAGACGCTCGAGCTCTCGCGCGAGGCCGAGCAGCTCGGAGCCGACGGGTTGCTGCTCGTCACGCCGTACTACAACCGGCCGCCCCAGCGAGGGCTGCTGGAGCACTTCAAGCGGGTGGCGAACGCGGTCGACGTCCCCGTCGTCGCGTACAACATCCCCGGACGAACCGGGATCCGCATCGAGCACGACACGCTGCTCAAGATGGCCGAGGTCCCCAACATCGTCGGCGTCAAGGACTCGACCGGCGACTTCCAGGCGATCTCCAAGCTGATCAGCGAAGCACCGCCCGACTTCGAGGTGTACTCGGGCGACGACTGGGCGACGTTCGGGTACCTGTGCCTCGGCGGTGTGGGGATCGTGTCGGTCGCGTCGCACCTGGTCGGCGATCGCATCCGGCAGATGTGCGACCTGATCTTCGCCGGTGACATCACGGGCGCGCGGAAGATACACGAGGAGCTCACGCCGTTGTTCAACGCACTGTTCATCACGAGCAATCCGATCCCGGTGAAGACGGCGCTCGCACTCGTTGGGCGCCCCGTCGGTCCGCCGCGGTTGCCGCTCGTGCCCGCGACCAGCGACGAGCGCGAGCGCATCCGCAAGGCATTGGTGGATGCAGCGCTCCTCTGAGTCGAACCAGGGACTGCGGGCCTCGAGCAGGGAAGCGGTAGGCGCGCCAGCTGAGACATCGGCGCGCGTGGTCTTCCTCGGCGGTGTTGGCGAGGTCGGCCGGAACATGGCCTGCGTCGAGCTCGGCGGGCGCATCTTGATCGTCGACGTCGGCCTTTCGTTCCCGCACGCAGAGATGCCCGGCGTCGATCTCGTCCTTCCCGATTTCGAGTACGTCCGCGAACGGATGGACGACGTCGAGGCCGTCGTGCTCACGCACGGGCACGAGGATCACATCGGCTCCCTCCCGTACCTGCTGCGCGAGACGAAACGGCAACTGCCGGTCTACGGGACGGCGTTCACGCTGGCGCTGCTCGATCGCAAGCTCGAGGAGCACGAGGTGCGCGACCGTGCCCAGCTCCGGCAGGTGACGCCGGGGGAGTCCGCGACGGTGGGACCTTTCGCGATGCGATTCCTCCGGGTGACGCACTCGATCCCGGACGGAATGGCCGTTGTGATCGATACGCCCTTTGGCTCGATCCTGCACACCGGCGATTTCAAGATCGATCAGACGCCACTGGACGGGCGACCGACCGACCTGCACGCACTCGCGGAGGAGGCCGGCCGCGGCGTCCACCTGCTGCTGTCGGACTCCACGAACTCAGAGGAGGCCGGGTATACCGCGAGCGAGCGAAGCGTCGGGCCCGTCCTTCAGGACATCATCGCCCGCGCGCCGCAGCTGGTTGTCGTGGCGTGCTTCAGTAGCCACATCCACCGGATCCAACAGGTGGTGAACGCCGCACGCGCGGACGAGCGCGTCGTCGCGTTCCTCGGCCGTTCGATGCACCAGAGCGTCGACGCCGCGCGAGAGCTCGGGTTACTGCATGCGCCGGAGCAGGACGTGATCCTCATCGAACAGCTCGACGAGTTCGATCCGTCGCGCGTCGTCGTGATCTCTACCGGCTCGCAGGGCGAGCCCCTCTCCGCGCTCTCATTGATGGCCGCGCGAGAGCACAAGTGGGTCAAGCTCCGCGAGGGCGACACGGTGGTGCTCTCGAGCAGTCTGATCCCGGGGAACGAGCCGGCGATCCACCGGGTCATCGACGGTCTGTACCGAACGGGCGCGGACGTGTTCCACCTGCCGGCGTATCCCGTGCACGCCAGCGGCCACGCCGCGGTCGAGGAGCTGCGCCTGATGCTCTCGCTGGTTCGGCCCCGCTGGTTCGTCCCCATCCACGGCGAACGCCGTCAGCTCGCGCACCACGCGAAGATCGCGACCGAGGTGGGCATACCCGCGGACCACGTCCTGATCTGCGAGGACGGCGACGTGGTCGAGGTGGGAGAGAAGGTCCAGCTCGCGGGGCGCGTCCCGGCCGGGATGACCTTCGTGGACGGCCTCGGCATCGGAGACGTCGGCCAGGTCGTCCTCAGAGATCGCCGCAAGCTCTCCTCCGAGGGCGTCGTCGTGGTCGTCATCGCCATCGACGCCCACCACGGGCAGCTCGTCGCCGGCCCCGACATCGTGAACCGTGGGTTCGTGTTCGACGAGGCGTGGGGCGACATCCTTGAAGAGGCGCGCGAACGCGTCATGCTTTCCCTGCGGGAGTCCGCCGTGGCCGAGGTCGTGGACCGGGGCGTCCTGGAGCAGAACGTGCGCCGGGCGCTCGCGAAGTACTTCTACGACGTCACCCAGCGCAAGCCCGTGATCCTGCCCGTCATCCTGGAGGTGTAGTTGGCGTCCAAGACCAGGGCTCGCGGCGCAGCCGCGAGCCGTGCCCGCGCACGCACACCGGTTCGTCAGCACCTCCGACCGTGGGCCCGAGACGCGATCGGGATCGGTCTGGTCGTCCTCGCGCTGCTCACCGTGCTCGGCCTGTGGTTCGACGCCGCAGGGCCGGTCGGGACAGCGCTCGAATGGGTGCTCCACGCGACGATCGGGTCCGCGGCGATCGTCTTCCCCGTCCTCGCGCTGTACTGGGGGGCGCTCCTGCTCCGCGCAGGCACGTCCGACGACCGGGTCAGGATGCTCATCGGGTTCGTGCTCGCGTTTCTCGGCGTGCTCGCGTTGATGTCGCTCGCGTCCGGAAACCCCAGGCCGTTCGCCGGGTACGAGAGGCTACGAGACGCTGCCGGGGTGATCGGCGCGTTCGCTGCGTGGCCGCTCGGCAAGCTCGTGTCGAAGGTCGGCGTCTCGATCGTGTGGCTCGGGGGGATCGTTCTCGGCCTTGTGATCTTCACCGGGACGCCGCTGGCGGCCGCGTGGAACCGCGTGCGCGAGGCGTTCAGCTTCCAGCGCGACGAGGACGAGGAGGCTGAACCCGTGCCCGAGACGGCCAAGCTGCGCGACGGCCCGGTGATCAACACCGAGGTGCCGATCGTCGAGCTCCTCGACGAGCCGCCGAGCGAGGAGGAGGAACAGCCCGTGCCCGCCCCGATCGACGTCCCCGAGATCGCCCGGGTGAAGCCGTCCGGCGGCCGATACGAGCTGCCGTCCCTCGAGCTCCTTCGTACGTCACCACCCTCGACCGGGAGCGAACGGGACGAGGCGCACACCACCGAGGCGCTCGAGCGTACGTTCCATACGTTCGGCGTGCCGGCGCACGTCACAGCGGCGCATCGCGGGCCGACCGTCACGCTGTTCGAGGTCGAGATCGAGGCCGGCACGAAAGTCAACAAGGTCCTCGGCCTGGCCGACGACATCGCGTACGCTCTGGCCACGCCCGACGTCCGCATCATCGCGCCGATCCCGGGCAGGTCGGCGATCGGGGTCGAGGTGCCCAACCGCGTTCGCGACTTCGTGATGCTCGGCGACGTTCTGCGCTCGCGCGCCGCGCAAGACGACACGCACCCGCTCTCGGTCGCGCTGGGCAAGGACGTGCACGGGCGCGCGCAGCTGGTGAACCTCACGTCCATGCCGCACCTGCTGATCGCGGGCGCCACCGGCGCTGGCAAGTCGAGCCTCATCAACTCGTTCATCACGTCGGTGCTGATGCGCGCCTCGCCCGACGATGTGAAGCTCGTGCTCGTCGACCCCAAGCGTGTCGAGTTGATTCACTTCGCGGACCTGCCGCACCTGCTCGTGCCGGTGATCGTGCACCCCAAGCGCGCGGCCGAGGCGCTGTCGTGGGTCGTTCGCGAGATGGAGTTGCGGTACGAGGTGCTGGCGATGGTCGGCGTACGCGACTTCGACGGCTACCGCGCGGGCCTCGCCGAGGGAACGCTCCGAATCCCGCCGGGCCAGGACGACCGCGTCACCGAGTTCCCCTACCTCCTGGTGGTGATCGACGAGCTCGCCGACCTGATGATGGTCGCTCCTCGCGACGTCGAGGATGCGATCTGCCGGATCGCACAGATGGCGCGGGCGGTCGGTATTCACCTCGTGGTGGCGACCCAGCGCCCGAGCGTCGACGTGGTGACCGGTTTGATCAAGGCGAACATCCCGAGCCGCATCGCGCTCATGACGTCGTCGCAGGCCGACTCCCGGGTGATTCTGGACATGAACGGCGCCGAGAAGCTCGTCGGCCACGGCGACCTGCTGTTCGCGCCGTCGAACGTGTCGAAACCCACGCGCCTCCAGGCCGCCTGGGTGACGGAGAAGGAGATCGGCGCGATCTCCGAGTGGATCCGGGCACAGCGCCCGGCCGAATACGTCGTGAGCGTCGAGGGACTGGCGAAGCCGGCGGCGTCCGACGACGCCGACGACGGTGGGCTCGGCGGCGACGACGAGCTGCTCGAGCAGGCGGCCGAGCTGGTGATCCGCTCGCAGCTCGGTTCGACATCGATGCTGCAGCGCAAGCTCAAGGTCGGGTTCGCACGCGCGGGCCGGCTCATGGACCTGCTCGAGGAGCGGGGGATCGTTGGACCGTCGCTCGGGTCGAAGGCGCGTGACGTGCTCCTCACGCCTGAGGAGTGGGAGGAGTCGCACCCGAGCCGAGTCGGCTGACCCCGCCCTACGACCGTATTCGTCGTTCGCTATCCAACGGACGCGTGTCGCTCCGGGCGGAGCGTGCCGGGGGCGGGCCCGTCGAGCCGCGAACGACGAGAGTTGGAGGGATCACGACGTGGCGGCTCTGCCGCCGTCCGCCGTCGAGGCGATCGAGCAACAGGCGGACCGCCTCGGCCCCCATCTCGCGCCTCGGCTGCTCGATCGTCGTCAGGTCGACGTGGTCGAGTCCGGCGATCGAAACGTTGTCGTAGCCGACGACGGAGACGTCGCCCGGAACCTCCAAACCGCGGTCTCGGAGGACGCGAAGCGCGCCGACGGCGGCCAGGTCGTTCGCGACGAACACGGCGGTCGGGCGCTTCGACTGCTCGAGCAACTGGTCGACGCCGGCGGCGCCTCCGTCCTCCGTGAACGCCCCGGGGACGACGACGGCCTCCGACGTCAGGCCGTGGCGCCGCATGCGCGTCAGGAATCCGCTCCGCCGGTCGGCGGCGCCCGCGCCTCGACCGCCGTCGACGTGCGCGATCTGCCGATGCCCGAGCGAGACGAGATGATCGACGACCAGTCGCGCGCCGGCCCGGTCGTCGTTCGTTACGGAGTCGATCGCCGGCCACCGTGAGGCGCGCGCGACGAGCGCGACCGGCGCGTTCGCTGCCGCCGCGACGATCGCCCGTGGGGGCAGGACCGTCCCGGCCAGGATCACGCCGTCGACGCGGAGCTGCAGGAGCGTCTCGAGCGCTTCGGACTCACGCCCGGGTGACCGGCTGCCCGTGTTGAACAGCGCGCGGTGGTGCGAGGCGATCGCTTCCTCCTCGATGCCGTCCACCACCTCGACGAAGAACGGATTGTGCAGATCCGAGAGCACCACCCCCAGGACGTTGCTGCGGTTCCGAACCAGGCTCCTGGCGACGGCGTTCGGCCGGTAGCCGAGCTCGCTCGCCGCGAGCAGAACCGCGCGTCTGCGCTCTTCGCTCACCTGCGGCGCGCCGCGCATCACCAGCGACACCAGAGACTTCGACACGCCGGCGCGCGCGGCAACGTCGTGGATAGTCGGATGGCGCCCCGACGGCACGTCAGACGCCCGGGCGCTGGTGCTTGCGCTCCGCCTCGTGCTCGGCCTTGGCCACACGGACCTCGTCGCGCTCGGATACCTCCGGGACGCCAACGTCCCACCACGCGTCTCCGCCGGTCCACGCGTTCGGATCGGTTCCGATCACGATGACGCTCGTGCGATCGGCGGTCCGGGCGCGTTTCAGTGCGTCACGCAGCTCGTCGAGCGTCGTCGCCGGTTCCGCGATGGCGCCCATCGAGGCCGCGTGCGCGACGAAGTCGACCATCAAGGGCTCACGGACGTTGGAGTCCTCGATCATGTTGTTGAACGCGGCGCCGCCCTTGGACACCTGCAGCCGGCGGATCACCGCGTACCCGCCGTTGTCGCACAACACGATGACGAACGGGTGTCCGGACAGAACCGAGCTGTACACCTCCGAGTTCGCCATCAGGTACGAGC